>JAJRAE010000013.1 GCA_028682985.1 Methanobacterium sp. | reverse complement strand
ATTTCATTCATTTTAATGCCTTTAAATTCCCTTTATATGAATATGGATACAGGAAAAGATATTTATCTTTTAAGTGAATCTTTAAAGAACCAATATGGAGTGCAGGGAAACATAGCCACCAACGACCAGCTGATAGACACCCAGTACCTGTCTTTCTATATGAACACCACCTCCTTCGGCCAGTCTAGAAAAGATATTACAGACAGAGAATTAGAATTACAGCTTCTGAGGTATGGTATTGATTATTACTTGGTTTGGGGAGACTCAAATCCAACCCTGGCTGGATACACGGAGATAACACAGGGAAGAATAAAAGATTTGAAGATTTACAAGAAAAAATAGTTATGGACTAAAATGGATTTAACATATTCATATACAAAATTGTCTACCAATTTATTTCCGATTTTGAACTTCCAGGCATACTCGGTTGAAGTTTTCAAAGATCAAATGGCCTTTTTCTGTGTGATGCACTTCCGGGTGGAATTGTATACCATAAATAGGCTTTGTTTTATGTTTCATAGCCTCGATGTCGCATAGATCAGAGGTGGCCAGTAATTTAAATTCAGAGGGTAATGTCTTCACTTCATCTTTATGGGAGGTCCATACGTCCATAGTTTTACCCAGACCCAGGAATATATCATTTTCATCAAGTATATTTATGGTATTTTTAGCATAGCTTTCTATTCCGGCGCTACCTGTTTCACCACCATACGCCCGGGCTATTATTTGATGGCCTAGACAAATCCCTAAAATGGGATAGTCTAAATTTTCAACATAATCCTGGGAGTTACCTGATCTTTCCAGGTCTGGTCCGCCGCCGAGTATTAGCCCTAAAGGATCTTTCCCTTCAATATCTTCCAAGCTGGTTGTGTTTGCTAAAATTTCCGTGGGGATTTTCAGATAGCGCAGGCTGCGGTAAATGCGGTGGTTATACTGTCCATGGTTGTTGATGACCAATATCTTCATTTTTTACTTCTCCAAGCGATCTATAATTATAATATTATCATTTTATTTTAGAAAAATTTAATACTTAAAAACCATATAAATGGATACATGGATTTAAGAGATATTATATTCATAATAGTGGCTTTAATACTAGCGGTAATCGTATTTTACCTATTTATATGGCTATTACCTGTTATTATTATAATTGTAATTGCATATATAATATACCTGTTTTTAAAAGGCCCATCAAGGTATTAAAAGCCAATCATTTTATCTAAATTTTTTTTTAATTTATTTAAAAATTGGATAATAGGTGTTAATTTATGTTAGATCTACAATCAGTGGGTATGGAAAAAGGGATGCTTTATGAAACCATCATCACCACTGTAAATTCTGATAATACGCCTAATGCTGCACCTATAGGCGTTATATGTAAGGATAAGCATGAAATCGTCGTTTATCTTCATCATGGTTCCAGCACAATTAAAAATATAAAGAAAAACCACTTTTTTATTGTTAACTTGCTAAAGGATCCTATAATTTTTGTAGAATCCACATTGGGTAATCCTTCTCCAGAAAACTTTATAGAATTCCAGGGAAATTGTTCTATTAAAAAAGCTGATGCTTTTTTCCTGGCTAAAGTTAATGATCTTAAGGATGTGGAGAAAGAAGACCAGTTCGGTATCTCTAAGACCAGTATAGTGCGGGCCAATGTTAAAGAAATCATTATAAAAAATGATTGTGTGGAACCTTTAAACAGGGCTATATATGGGGTTGTAGAAGCCCTGGTATACCTCACCCGTAAAGATATGGTAAGCGGGGAAACAGAAAAACTCTACAATCTCCGGATGAAGGAAATATCCCGGATTGTCAGTAAAGTCGGTTCTAAAGAGCATAAAGCTGCTATTAAAAAGGTTATGGATGCTTGGGGAAAATAATTTTTCCATTATTATCACAATAATTCTTTTATATCACAAAAATATACATTATTATTATGAAAGCTTTGGTAGTCTATTATTCAAGATCTGGTAATACCTCGAAAATTGCCCATGAAATCGCTGATTCTCTGGAGTGCGATATTGAAGAAATTAAGGATACTAAAAAACGGTCAGGGATATTAGGTTGGCTGAAATCCGCTAACGATGGTAGAAAAAAGTCATTTACCACAATTGAACAAACTACCTATGATCCGGCCCAATATGATTTACTTATTATCGGCACACCAATCTGGGCTGGTAATGTCTCCACCCCAGTAAGGACCTATATTCATGAAAAACAGGCCTACTTCAACAACGTAGCCTTTTTCTGCACAGCAGGCGGGGATAAATTTGGTGGACCTTTTATTGACATGACTGATCTTTCCGGGATATCTCCCGTAGCCACCATGGGCATCAGCGGAAAAGACATGAAAACAGGCGCTCATAAATCTAAAATACAGGATTTCATAAAAGCGATTCAGATGTAAATCTGGCTATAAGATGCATTTTTTTTATTCCAGATAAAATTCTTTCCTTCTTGCTTCCAGTAGATTGGGTTCTTTACCTATAAGGTTAGAGGCTACCAATAATTCGTTATCTGTCTCATCCCGTACTGATCTAATAAATTCATAGCATTTAAGGTCTCTGAGCAGATGGTGGTCCACCACAACCCGAGGTATTTCTCTGCACAGGTCAGTAAGGTTGGCCCGGGCTTTTCCAATGTCTTCATTGGTAAATGCAAACCCTACCAGATAGAGGGGTGGTCCGCTTAAAATTAACACGTCTGGATTTTCTTTTAGTATGTATTCTTTGGTTTCATCGAAGATGGGCCCCTGCACATCTGAAGCATGCATCACAGTTTCACCCTGATAACGGATGGTCATGGCCACTAAAAAGCCCAGCTTGCTTCCCTGGGAGCCGTGGGGAAGCGCTTCTGAAAATTTAATCTCAGTATCTCCCAATACAACAGTCTCACCATCACTATAGGTAATTTCAGAATTTAGATTTTTTATATCCTTTAAAAGTTTCCGGGCCCGGCCCTGCTGGCTCCGATTGATGTTGGAATCAGGACTTTTAATAAACAGCTTCTTATCCCGGTATATATCGGCAGCGTATTGGGGATTGGAGTCCAGGTATCTCCCCAGTGTAAATGGGGTGAAATGATCGTGATGGTAGTGGCTTATGGTAATTACATTTGCATATTTAGCATATTCCTGTAATTTAGCCCTGGTTTCATGGAGGGCGTCGAATTCTGTTTTCCATGGGGGCAGGCCGAATCTTTTGGGTCCTAATGATGTTCCGGGGTCTACCAGTATTTTCTGATCAGTTTCAATATAGGTGGCCATTGATCTGACACCTAAGCTCTCAAAGGCCAACGGGATTATTTTCAAGAGTTATCTCTCCATTATATTAATTCGTTCATTTCTTTAAGTCTAGAATTATTATTCAGCTTTATTTTACAATTTTCATTAATTATTTAATAACATCCACAAACTGGAAACTATTCCCGTTAAAAAGTCCCCTGTCACTTATTTTAAGTGAGGGAATAACCAGCAGAGCCATAAAAGATAAGGTCATAAATGGTGATTCCAAAGTACAGCCCATATCCTTAGTTCTGTCTTGAAGAATTCTAATTTTATGGGATATTTCATCAACAGGCTGATCACTCATCAAACCAGCTATAGGAAGTTTTAATGAACAACATTCACCATCAGAAACAGCAACTAAACCTCCCTGGTTTTCTGCAATCTGGTTTACTGCTAAAGCCATTTCATCCGCGTCAGAACCTATTACTATAATATTATGGGAGTCGTGGGCTATGCTTGATGCAATTGCACCTTTTTTTAGATTGAATCCTTTTATAAAACCGTTAAAGATTCTTTCATGCCCATATCTTTCAACAACAGCAATTTTAAGTATATCAAATTCAAAATTGGCCTTTATTTTGTTATCATCAACATATAAAACGGCTTCTGATTCGTTTGTCAATATCTGACCTTCAGATACTTCAATTACTCTTACCCTCTCCTCTTTGTTATTTGAGGTGATCTCAAAGTCTGAGGCGATTTTTCTTTGCAGTTTAAAGGTACCGGGCAGCGGCGCAGGTTTAATGGTAAAGAGGGGTTTACCATCCCTGGCAACAAGTTCACCATTAATAAACACTTTCTTAACTAAGAAGTTTTGCAGGCTGTCAACAACCACCATGTCAGCAGCTTTTCCTGGGGTTATAGCCCCATTATTGAGTTTGTAATGGGATGCAGGGTTAACTGTAACCATTTTCACCGCATCAATCGGGTCCAGGCCGTATTCGACTGCTTCTTTAAGCATAAGATCAACATGTCCATTCATTAAGTCCTGGGGATGTTTATCGTCTGATACAATGAAATCCCCACCTGAATCTATTAGGTCCTTTAAATTCCGGGCTGTAGAACCCTGTCTGAGCATGATTTTCATTCCCATATTTCTTTTCTCCAACACTTCTTCTGGTATGGTGCATTCGTGGTCTGTGGAGATACCTGCAGCAATATATTTACAAAGCTCATCTCCAGAAAGTAGTGGCGCATGTCCGTCAATCGGTTTTATATGCTTTTTTGCAGCATTAATCTTACCTATAACTTCTTCTTCATCAGCCAAAACTCCAGGGAAGTTCATCATCTCCCCTAAGGCCACAATATTTTTCAAGTCTAGTAACTTATCCACTTCCCTCACATCAAGCTGTGCTCCTGATGTTTCAAAAGCGGTGGCCGGGACACAGGAAGGTGCGGTGAAAAAGAATTTTAAGGGAACTGATGAGGCGTCTTTAACCATATATTCGATTCCTGGTGATCCTATGACGTTGGCTATTTCATGGGGGTCTGCCACTACTGAGGTGGTTCCATGGGGTACCACCACCTCTGCAAAACCTGACGGTGTAAGCATTGAGCTTTCAATATGGATATGAGCATCAATAAAGCCTGGTAAAATTAGATCTTTAAAATTTTGTTTAACCTGTTTAACACATTTTATATGCCCATTTTCCGTAATGATTTCTGCAGGATAAATTTCCCCGGTAAAAACGTTCAATATGTTTCCTTTAATCATGTTGTTTGAAAATTTGGGATTCATCATTTAAAAATTTTATTTAAATACATAAAAACCAGTTAACAATCTTTGTAAATAGAATAAATAAATCGTACAATACATATCAGCTACATTATTCTATAAATTCGCTTTGATATATTTAATATGAATATCAGAGGGTATAGGGCTTGATGATATACGGGTTAATGGTTCAACTTTCATGACCAGAGGAAAGGTCCTGGCAACCAAGAAATTAAATTAATTTTTTTAAATTTAAATGGTAATAAATATATATTATATGAATAATGGAAACTAAAAGAGTTATTTTCTTTAGTCTGGGTACTACACTGTTGGGGATAGGTGCAATAGGAATTATTATCCCGGTTTTACCTACTACTCCTCTTGTTATAGCTTCCTTCTTTTGTTTTGGTAAGAGTTCTAAAAGATTTGAAAACTGGATTGCAAATAACCGGTACTTTGGTAGCTATATCGAGAATTATAAAACAAAGAAGGGTGTACCTATAGATGTTAAGTTGAAAAGCCTGATTTTTTTATGGACAACTTTAATTATATCAGCTTTGCTTTTTTCAGGTAATCAATACATTCCTTTACTTTTAATTGTAGTGGGAGCAGCTGTTACAACGCATATTTTGCTTCTTAAAACCACAAACAAAGGTATCTAACTATTTTTTTAATTCCTGATATAGCAGGGGTAGGAAAGCCCCCACATCTGTCACTATCCCTATAACCTGTGCGCTTCCCCGATCACTAAGTTTAGTAACAGTTGAAGGGTTTATATCAACGCAGATACTTTTAACTTTTGAGGGCAGTATATTTCCAACTGCTATTGAGTGTAGCATGGTGGAGATCATTATCACCATATCCACTTCCTGCATATATTTCCTCATCTCATCTTGAGCTTCTAAAACATCAGTTATTACATCAGGGAGGGGTCCATCATCCCGGATAGAGCCGGCCAGTACAAAGGGGACCTCATTTTTAATGCATTCATACATTATGCCTTCTTGTAAAATACCCTGTTTTACTGCTTCTTTAATGGAACCTGCCTGGTTAATCCTATTTATTGCGTATATATGGTGCCTGTGCCCCCGGGTAACAGTTTCCCCGGTATTTACACTTACACCCAGAGATGTGCCGTACAGGGCATTTTCAATATCATGAGTGGCAAGGGCATTTCCAGCAAAAAGTACATCTATTATGCCTTCTTTAATCATCCGGGCTAAAATAGGTGCAGTGCCGGTGTGAACAATTGCCGGTCCACCTACCAGGGCTATTTTTCCACCTTTATCCTTAATCCGTTTAATTTCTTTAGCTGTTTTATTAATCACAGATTTAAAGGGTTTTTCAGTGGAAGCTTCGCTGGACATGAATTCAAAAACGCCTAATTTACCCCTGGGACGCTCGGGGGGTATTACTTTTATTCCTTCCCTTCCCACGACAACCATTTCGCCCTTCTTTATATGGGCCATTGGTTTGCAGTGGGCGCTCATTTTCAGGGTGTCAACTACGATTGCGCAGTCCATTTCAATGTCTTCAACATGTACCCACCGATTATCAAATCTTATATAGGTTGTGTGGTTGGTAGTGGAGTAGAATTCGTCAGGGAAGGCCTTATCCTTGGGTGATGGTTTCAATTCAACTTCATGTATTTCCACCACCACTGCTCCTATCTCTGAAAGTTCGTCAAGTATTTCTCCTAATAGTTCCTCGCTATCCCCTTTTACTTCCAGTTTTGCGTAGCTAATATCCTTTTTTCTTTTACCTACCTGAAATTCCAGGATATTGAAATCTCCTCCCATGTCCATTATTAGATCCAGGGCTTTAGGAATGATTAATGAGTCAATTATATGGCCAGAAAGCTCAATTTCTCTTGTATACATTTTTATCGCCTTCAATTTTTTGAAAATAGTAATTTCTGGAATTATTTAGAATCCATAAAAGGTTAATGAATTTTATTCTATTACTAATTAATAATAATTTTTCCTTTTGAGTCTACTATTAAATATTGGGTTTTAAAAGGTTAAATAGTAGCAAAAAAATAAATTATATCAACCAATTCTCCATATTTTTAATATCCAAAGGAATTGGGTGAATAATCATGTCGTTAAGTCCTCTTAAATCTTTAGTGATGGGTATTTTTTCTGGACTGGTATTTTTTACCCTGTTAAGTTTAATTAATCTGGCATTTTGGGGCGCCTTAGTGGGTTTTATAATATCCGGTGCTGTAATGACCTTACTAATAGGTAAGTATGAAAAAGTGTCGATATACTTCAAATTACTTCCAGGAGTGGTGATGAGTATTTTCGTGCTAATATACATTATATTCATCCAGCAATACTACACAATACTGGAATCAATTGGATTCTTCCTGGTATTTTTCATCTACCTCTTAACACTCAGCTTTTTGGGGGGTATGTTGAGTGCGCTTGGAAGTAAATTAGCCCAAAGGCTATCCGATTCTTAAGAAATATCCAGAAAATAAATCTTTATATGATATAAAATTATAACAATAATGAATATTCACATTTTAAGGAGTTGATTATTACCATGTCAAAAGTATCAGGAACCAATAAAAGAACCCGACAAAAGAGCAGATACAGGAAACCCGGAAGTAAACGGGGTAGGGGAGTAAAAAAATCATAAATAGGTTTTTTTTACTTTCTATTATAAGAACAAATAATTTTTATTTAAAATTGAATTAAAGAAAGAATAATTTTTT
Organism: Methanobacterium sp.; assembly: GCA_028682985.1. GTDB lineage: Archaea > Methanobacteriota > Methanobacteria > Methanobacteriales > Methanobacteriaceae > Methanobacterium_A. Next base: position 4,767 of record JAJRAE010000013.1, on the reverse strand, counting down.
TTTAAATTACTAAAGAACTAATAATTTTTTTTAAATAACACTTAAAAAATCATAGATAATCTGGGCACCGTTCAGCGAAGTTACCTCACCGAAGCAACGGGATGAAACCTCAACCAGATCAAAACCGACCAAATTTTCATGATCCAAAGAGTAAATTAACTTCTGCAACTCCAGGGGATTTAAACCACCTGGACAGGGAGTCCCAACTGAAGGAGCGTATGCAGGGTCCAAAACATCGATATCCAGTGTCACATACACTGGTCCTTTTAATTTGGAGATTATTTGCACCATCTTAAACAGATTATTCTTAATCCAGTTGGAAGAGTAACTTTCAATACCCACATTCCGGGTAAATTCTACCTCTTTCCTGCTCCCGGATCTTATTCCTATCTGAATTATTTCATGAGGGTTTAAGTCATAAATCCGTCTCATTACCGTAGCATGGGAAAATTTCTCACCCTGATATGTGTCCCGGAAGTCCATATGGGCATCGAAATGTAAAACAGTTAATTCTTCTACATTTAAAGCCTTCAAAACACTGTAACTGATACTGTGTTCGCCGCCGAGTATTAAGGGAATGATTTTAAGGTCAACAAATTCCCGGATGGTTGACTCCAGATGTTTGCTGGTTTCCTGAAAGTTTCCATGAACTACCTGCAAATTTCCCAGGTCCAGTAAATTGATATTCAGCTCTTTATCAAGGTCGACATTAAATCTTTCCAGATTATAGGAGGCTTCTCTGATTGCGTTGGGGCCGAACCTGGCACCGGGTATGTAGGTGGTGGTGCTGTCAAAGGGCACTCCTAAAATTCCATGGGAGGCATCAGGTAATGATAATTCTGAAATCTCTCTGGAAAAGGCAAATTTTAAAGGATTTTCGGTGTAGAGGAGCATGATATAAAATCCATTAAAATATTTAATAAAATTTAAAAAAAGAATTATTTAATCCGCATAAGCTTCTTATTACCCAGGGCAATTATATAATCTACTTCTGCACCTTCAATCAGGTCATTGCGCAGTTCATCAGGGATAGGAACTTCAAATGTTTCATAGGATTCCAGATCCATAAGCTGCACATCACTGCCCATTAAAGCTAGAACCTGGGCAACTCTTTTATCAATAATAGGTATGTCGATCTTGGCATCGACTGGTTTAACAATACCTCTTTTTTGATTATCGAAAATGCCAACAGCATCTATTCGGGCTTTGGCTGCTCCATGTTTTCCAGGAGATGATGTTTGGATATTCACAATTTTGGATGCTTCTCCATCAAAGATAACGTATTTACCAACTTTTAAAGTTTTAACTTCCACTACTTTTTTTGACATTTAAATTAAACCTCCAGTTAATCTGAATTAAAATTAAAAATTTCTAAATTAATAGAAAACATTAATTTATAATTAAAGGGGAGCAAAGATTAAATCATCTTTTATGTTAATATAAAGGCTATATTTTTTTCAATATTTAAACTTTGAGTGGTAAGATGAAAGTATCAATAACTTCAGGAAAAGCAGAAGGCCCCACAAAACTCAATGCTTTTGATAATGCATTACTTAACGCGGGGATAGGAGATGTAAACCTTATAAAAGTTTCCAGCATAATTCCCAGTGGAGCAGAACTGGTTGGGCTCCCCCCATTATCAGCAGGGAAAATGGTTAACACTGTGCTTTCCTATGTGTCATCGGATAAGAAAGGTGACCAGTTGTGTGCAACTATATCCGTGGCCGTTGCTGATGAATTGGGATGTGTTGTGGAACACAGCGGAATAAACAAGGAATCACAAACGGTTAAGGAAGAAGCTGAATACATGGCCAGATATATGATGCAGGTTCGAGGCCTTAAAATCAAGAACTTAATAACTAAATGCCAGGAACATCAGGTGCAAAAATTGGGAGCAGCTGTAACAGCACTGGTATATCTAAAATAGGGGGTAAGATAATGGATAATTTTAAATTATGGAATAAGATTTCACACCAAATACTTAACGAAGTAGATGAAGTAGTTAACCCACTCATCGGTGATAAAAAATCCGGAAAAACTGTAAAAATGGGTGCAGACGGAACACCCACCAAGTTAATAGACCTGATAGCTGAAGAAAAGGTTGTTGAGATACTGGAAGGTGTTAACAGATCATTGATACTTGTTAGTGAGGAAATAGGTCAAATTAAAATAGGAGAGGGCAACCCCGAGGTTGTTTTTGTAGTTGACCCCCTGGACGGTACCAACAACGCAATTAAAAATATACCTGCCTATGGTATATCATTAGCAATTGCAGATATCCAAAATCAAAATGAGAGCATGAATATAAACGATATTAAAATGGGATACGTCAAAAATTTCGCCACAGGAGATATATACGAGGCACAAAAAGGTAATGGAGCCAAATTAAACGGTGAAAATATTCAATCATCCTCCAAAACAGACATAACTCAGGCATCCATGGGAGCCTACATCTACCGGGCAGATATGGAAAAAGTGGACAAGCTGTGTAAGATGATAAGGCGCATGAGAATATTGGGCTCCGTGGCTATTGAGCTCTGTTACGTAGCTGATGGAACTTACGACGCATTTCTTGATATAAGGGGAAACCTACGAATTGTAGATGTATCAGCAGCCAAATTAATAATAGAAGAAGCAGGCGGTCTGGTATCTGATGAAAATAATCATCAATTGAACGGAAACTTAAATGTTCTGGAGAGAACCTCCATAATAGCTTCCGGAAATCATGAAATCCATAAAGAATTGATAAAAATAATAGGGGGAAAATAGAATGAAAATAGGAGTTGTAAGCCGACTCGACGTGGATGAATCCATCCAATTAACGCAAAAAATAGTGGAATTCTTAGCTCGGAAAGGAATTGAAACCCTACTTGATAAATCAGTAGTTGAACACCTGAAAAATTATGAAGAAATATCCTGCCCCCTGGAAGAGATGGATGCCGACATAATAATAGCAGTTGGAGGAGACGGTACCATACTGCGTACACAGAGCTACATAAGTTCCAAACAAATACCATTATTTGGTATCAATATGGGCACAGTAGGATTTCTAACTGAAATAGACCCAGAACTAGCATTAAAATCTATAGAACAGGTTTTAAAAGGCAAATATTTTGTGGAAAAAAGAACACAGCTTCAGATACAGCATAACCAGAAACTACACACCGCACTAAATGAAGTAGTTTTAATGACCCGTAAACCAGCCAAAATGCTGCACATAGAGATAAGTGTTGATGAGGAGATAGTGGAAGAATTAAGAGCTGATGGATTGATAATTGCCACACCCAGCGGCTCCACAGCCTACTCCATGTCAGCTGGAGGCCCTATAGTAGATCCCCAAGTAGAAGCGTTTATAATAGTCCCCATTTGCCCCTTCAAATTAGGATCCAGACCAATAGTTGTACCGGATAAAAGCCAGATAAAGGTTAAACTACTCAGAGAAGGAAAAAAGGCCATGGCAGTTATAGACGGCCAGGCTGAAGAAGAAATAAATTTCATGGATGAAATCATATTCCGTAAATCCAAAGACCACGCTTGTTTTGTACGGTTAACTAAAGATTTCTACCGTAAAGTCCGAGAAAAGCTTATTAAGGGCGGTATATGCTAATTTTTTGATAAAATGGCTCAGAAAATTTTAATCGTGGATATGACCCATGGAGGGGTGGAAATTGCACTGGAATTTTCTAAACTTCACTTTAAAGTTTATGCCTGGGACATCTACCACACTCTGGATAAAGAACAAAAAAAGAAGCTATTAAATAGCAAAATTGAGCTGGTGGATGAAGACTTTCTAGAAGGAGATAAACCTCTCATTGTAGCTCCGGTGCACTGTAAACTGGAATATCAGGTGGATATGACCCACCACCAGGCAGTGGCCCATCTAATGGAAAAACGAATAGACATACCATTTATTGAGATTACAGGGGTTAAAGGTAAAACCAGCATTGTTTATATGCTGAAAGAAATCTTTAAAGAAAAAAATCCGCTGATATTAAGCAGCTTAGGCATAGAAGTAATGCATCAGAACCAGTGGAAGCTTTTAAAAAGAGATGTAAGTATAACCCCAGCCAGCATCGTAACTGCCTGGAAATTAGGCCGGAAATACAAACCAGGAATATACATAGCGGAAACCTCCCTGGGAGGGACCGGTTTAGCCCAGGTTGGAATTCTAACTAACATAGCAGAGGATTACTCCATAGCCTCCGGCGAAAAGAAAGCCAGCATGGCCAAAAAACAGATATTTAAAAATAAATTCGTAGTTTGCGAACACCAATCACTCAAAAAATTTTACCCGCAGTATACAGAAAATTTAAACACCTTTGGTTTGACAGAAGGAAATGTTAAAGTCAACAGTGTAACATACGGACTTACCGAAACAGTTATGGATATTGAAGTGAAGAGACTTAAAACCAATACCGGAGAAGTATTGACGGAAAATTTCAGGATTAAGACCTTTGCACCCGCACCACACCATGCTGAAAATGTTCTCTCATCAATATGTGCATCCTTGACGTTTGGAGTGTCAATAAATAATATTATAGCAGGACTTAATAATTTCCATGGTTTAAAAGGTCGTTCGTCTCTAAAAATTTTGGATAACTCCGTTTTAATTGAAGAGATAAATCCCGGAATAAATGTAACCGCTGTAAGTAGAGCCTTAGACATGGTTAAAGATTTACCAGAAAGCGTTGTGATTTTTGGGGGTCAGTATGGTGTTACCTGTGAAGAAATAGATGAAGAAAAAGTTGCAAACGTTTTAAATAGATT
>JAJRAE010000048.1 GCA_028682985.1 Methanobacterium sp. | reverse complement strand
CTTTTATTTTTTCCGCGTATTTCTTTTAATATATTTTTTACTTCTTCATGCTTGGCTGATGCCTTTTCACGGGTGTTTATGAACTGTAAATGTGCATCATCAGCTTTAGCTCTGATTTCATCTATTTTCTGGAAGTAAGTGAGCATCTGTTCATGTGTTTCCTGGGCCTGGTCTGATAGCTCCACTACCCGTGCATGGTATGATTCTGAAAGTTCCTTAAGTTCAAGAGCTTCATTTTTGATGTCCTCATCTTCCTGCATGGTCTGTAGTTTTTTCTGGAGATCTGTGACTTTCTTAACCAGTTCATTTTCTTTTCGGATGTCCAGTACTTTGGTTTCTATTGTTTTGTCCAGGCTTTTGATTTCATCCTGGATTTTAACAATATCCCTTCTTCCAGAAGACCATTCCAGCTTTTTAAGTTCCTGGTTGGTTTCATCCCGTAATTTTTTATACTTCTTTACTTCCTGGTTAATTTCATCCCGCTTTTTCCGGTACTCAAGAGCTTTATCCAGAATTTCCTTTATACTGGCGTTAAAATCGTCTCTTACTAGTTTATGCTCTTTAGCTTCATCATTTAACGCGTCTCTCTCTCTGGTTAACACTTTAAGATTTCTTTCCAAATCTTTTTTCTCACCAAGTAGTTTACTGAAACTTTTTCCAGCATCTTCATTAACCTGAGATTTGGTTTCTTTCTTTTGCTCATCCGGATTTTCTGGAGCTTTATCTTCCTTAACAGGATTATCTATGTTTTCTTCTTTTGCCGTGCTTATATCATCACTTTTTACCGGCTCTGTTATATCTTCACTTTTAGCAGTACTCATATTTTCACTTTTGGCAGGCTCCTCATTTGGGGATGAGCCATCTATTAAATTATCAGTATTAATCTCAAAAATTGGTAAAATTTCTCTTAAATCTTTATTCTCAATAATTACATCGGCTATTTCTTTTACGGCGGATTTTGCGTTGAAAGCAACTCCTAAACCTGCTTTCTCTAACATGGGTATGTCGTTTGCACCATCACCCACCGCAGCACATTCTTCTGCAGTAATGTCTTCTTTTTCCATTATTTCCTGAAGAACATCGGCCTTTGAACCTTCCACTATTAAGGGTCCGCTTATTTCACCGTCTAGTATTCCATCGGCGTCATGTAATTTGTTACAATATATGTAATCAATATCAAGTTCCTTCAAACGACTAGTTACAATATCAAAATTACCAGTTATGGTGGCTAATTTGTAACCTCTTCTTTTTAATTCAGGGATTGTCTCCTCAGTTCCTTCCATCAGGGAAAGATTATCCACCACTTGTTGAATATCATCTAAAGAAGTCCCTTTAAGCAGTTTTATCCGTTGTTGAAGGGAGGTTTCAAAACTGATATCTCCCTCCATAGCCTGTTTGGTTAACTTTGAAATTTCTTCTTCAACGCCCGCCATTTTGGCTATTTCATCTATGGATTCGCCGTCAATCAGTACATTATCAAGATCAAATGCTATGAGTTTAATCAAAAGACCACCAATTTATAAATTAAAGTAAAAAGGGAATTTAAATTAAATCTAATTCAGCTAAACGTTCTTTTGTTTTTTCTACACCTAATTGTGCATCGTCAAATGTTTTAGCTCCAGTACAAACAACTTTTCCTGATCCAAATAGGAGTAATACAACTTTTGGGTCATCCAGTCTATATACTAGTCCGGGGAATTGTTCGGGCTCATATTCAGTGTTTTCTAAGTCCAATGCTACTGCCTCTAGGTTCAGTGTCCGACCCAGGTTAGCTGAAGCTACGATATTTTGGATTTTAATTTCAAATTCATGGGGAATGTCCGGATCCAGTGTTCTCATCTGATCCACAGTTATATGTATGGCTTTTTTGGAATCTTCCACTGATTTAGCGCCAGTACACACCAGTTTTCCTGATCCAAATATTAATGCCGCTGTTTTAGGTTCCTTAAGTTTATATACCAATCCAGGGAAATTTTCTTGGTTATATTCAACCCCCTCTAATGCTGGGGCTACACTGGGAAGGTCTATTGATTTACCCAGAGTTGCAGAAGATACTATATTCTCCACTTTGATTTCCACATCTGTCATATTCGTCCTCCAGAGCTTGATTTAAAATAATCGTTGTTATATATTTTTAAAAACTATTCTATAAAAAAGGTTTTATAAAAGAACTAAAGTGTTCTGTTCACACCTCAATTAGAATCATATAAAGATTTATGTTTTTTTAGATTTGTATTTATTTATATATATAGCCCTTACTTTGCTAATGTCTATAATCTAATGAAAATTAGATGGGTTATTTGAATAACAATATTTTTTCTTTATAATTACATTAATATATAGTAAATAAGAACAAGATTAATTTTTTGTAATTCAAATCCATTCTTATTTTATGCAATTATAGCTGTTAATTTAGGGTTTTTTGATGAAATAAGTTTGTTAAATTTATAGAGAAAATAACAACATATTTAATTTAGTTAAAAAAGATGTGAAGGGATTATAATTAATCTCCTCCCATAAATAGTCCAATTATACCAATGATTAACATCCATATAATTAATACCCAAATAAGCCAAGCTGTGAATGCTGGGAATAATAAGAACAGAATTAAGATTATAATTGCAACTCCCACCAATGATCCACCACTTGCTTGTTGTTTTTCAACCATTTCTTCACCTCCCTAAAAGTTCTATTAATCAATTTAAACATTATCATATTTACACTTTTTTAAATTGATTTTTATCCATTGATTTCATTTCTTAAAACCTTTTATCCACATATTCTACAAAAAATTTAACCCCCTATTTTATCTTAATTGTTAATCATGTTCAAGGACTTCTGTTAAAAATTCTTCTGATATATAGTTACTGTTTCCCTGCTGAATATTATATGATAGCCCGGTATTGGTGAGCTGGTTGAATAGGCATCTATATAGTAATCTGCCCCCCCACCTTTTAGATAATTGGAAAAAGCTTCTAAATCAACGTATAAACGTGGCACACCAAATTTAACTTCCTTTTTAAGATACCAGGTGGCTGCTGGATCATAGTTGGAATAGATCACCTTATCCTGGTATTGTGGATCGTATTCTTTTAGCCATTCACAGCCATATTGGATGTAAAATCCATATCCCTCTTGACTGACATGCCCAATAAGCGTTGCAGTTGAATAGGATAGTAATAGAAAACCAATCCCCAGTAAAAAGGCTGTTTTAATATTTTCATTATTGAATTTGGTTTTATTCTTGAATTTAATTATCAATTTATCTATAAATGTGTTTAAACCAAGTATTATGAAGTAGGTAAGGGATGGGAGCATGGTTATAAAGTATCTATCTTCCTTAATTGGCATAATACTGTGAAAAATAAAAAATGCGCCGAACCAGGATAGGAATAACAAGTCTAATTTTTGATTCCGATTGTCATTTTTAACTAAATGATAGAGTGTGTAGAGAATGGCCAGAAATATAAGTTCAGCCACCAAATAAGAAGAATTAAAAAAGCTGTAAACACCTATAATCAATAAAATCAACAGTATCAGCATTTTTATAGTAGTTATCCGGGAAATTTTTGAAATTTTTAACCTGTTCTTTATACCGGGATAAACAAACATAAACAGTCCGACAACTACCAATACCCCTATTAAATAAGATAATATAGTAGGATCTCCCCGAGAAGGGCTTTGAATGATTCCATAAATTCCGGTTAAAGGACCTACTGATATATAATTCAACAGATTATTTAGGAAATAAAGTTTCAGCGGGTTGTAGCTCAAATCATTTACAGTTGCACCAGAGCCCAGCAGAGTTGAGGTGAAAATGTTAATAATAGGATACAAATTGCCCAGTTTATAGATTATATATAATAGAAAGGGGATTATAACCGCCAGACCAGCAAGAACCCCAATCCCTAATTTTTTAATGTTTCGAGCCCTGTTCTGGTTTATGAGCAGGAAAAGAACCACTGGAAAAATTAAAAGCACAGAGGTATACCGTGCCAGGAAGGCCAATATAAATAATGGAAAAACCAGATAAATAAGTTTTGAATCATGATTAATGCCCTTTACCAGTATATAAATAGCTAATATAGATAGAGAAACACCTGGAAAATCAATACCCCCCGAAACTGCCCAAGCCATAGTAAGGGGATAAGAGAGATATATTAAAACACCAGCAAAACTGGCAGGAGTATTGAAACGCACCTTTAATAGTAAATATAAAAATACAGCACCCAATATAAATATAAACCCATCCAGCAGAAATAAAATATCAGCAGATATATAGCCCGTCCTAAAGACCAGGGATGTTAAAAAGGGCATTAAAGGAGATAAGTAAATAACGCTGAGATTACCAACCGATATTCCGGCATAAAGAAGTGAATTGTTAAGATAGACATACACATCATAGTAGGGCACGCCAATAAAGAACTGTTTTTCCAAGAGGAACAGAGTTAAGATAGTAGTTATAACTGCTATCAAGAATATAGGGCTGCTTAGAAATCTCGTCCATCTGTTTTTAAACATATTAACTACCAATAAAATATATTCAATGCTTTAAATTTTATTCTAAACACTTAAAAAATATTTTCTAACTATAAAAATTTGTCGTGTATTGTTTTTTTATCCAATAAAATAAAATATTTGATGTCGATTTATATTTAATTAAAATGTATAAAGTTATATTGGATTAACATTCTAAGATTTCTATATAATTAAGACTTGAATGGTAGAGAATAATGAACCCTAAAATTTATCGCAGACAGATTGCGGAAATAGGTATTGAGGACATGGTTGTGGACGTCTCTTCTCTACAGAGAGCTATGCAAACCATGATTGAACTTGATGAATTGGAAAAGGTGCTGAACAAAATAAAATTCAATCTGCATACTGATATCAGGAATTTAAGGGTGGAATATATGCAGAAGATACAGGATATTGATGAACTTTCCAAAAAGAAGAACATGTTTGGCCGTACAAAATCCGATGATGATATACTCCGTAAGAAAAAAACATTAAAAAAGGAGCGCCGTGCCAATATCGCGGCCTACGAGATAATTGAAGACCTGGTTAACAATTACCTTACCCAGATAGAAGAATCACGAATCTATATCCGAAACCATATCAAGAAAAAAGTAAAATAACTCATTTATAGCAATACTAAACTGAAATGATTCATTTATATCAAATTAGACAAATAACTCCTAATTCATTTATATCAAAATTAAAAAATTTAACGGAATAATAAGAATGTTGGAAGTAGAAGTAAAAGCCCATGTAAATGATTTCCATAGTATAAAAAGTCGTCTTAATGAAATTGGAGCCAGTTATGATAAATCAGAACATCAGGAAGATGTCTACTACAACGCACCCCATAGAGACTATGCAGAGACAGATGAAGCTTTAAGAATAAGGAAAATACCCGGCAAAGAAGGATCCAAATATATATTAACATATAAAGGTGCAAAACTGGATGATAAAAGTAAAACCCGCAGAGAAATTGAAGTAGAGGTAGATGACCGCGAAAAAACAGCTGCTATCCTGGAGAATATCGGTTTTCGTCCTGTTAAAACCATTAAAAAGGACAGGATAAGTTATTTACTGGATCAATTTATAATAACTCTGGATAAAGTATATCAGGTGGGTAATTTTGTTGAAATAGAAAAAGGCATGGGGGAAGATGAAGATTACCAGGACATAATCCAGGAAATATACAAAATATACAAAATATTAGGAATAGAGGAAGGTTTTGAAAGAAGGTCGTACTTGGAATTACTTGAATTAAAATAGAATGGTGTTTTCTGATTAAATCAGCAAAATTATTTACCATTCAAACTAAAAATGAATAATCATCACAATAGAAAATACACTAAGAAAATTATTTATATACTTTAATTCGATTATTTCTTTTACCAACAACTTATGTTTTGATATAATTTAACATTAAAGGTGGATTTAATTTGGAATATTATGTAAGCCCCTATAACCAATCAGTTGATTTAAAGTTTCCTAAGGACATAACTGTTTACGATACTACCTTACGAGATGGCGAACAAACCCCCGGAGTATGTCTAAGAACAGCAGAAAAGGTTAAAATAGCCAGATTACTAGATAAACTTAGAATTCATCAGATTGAAGCCGGATTTCCAGTGGTGTCCAGTGAAGAAAAAAGATCAATAAAAAAGATTGTAAGTGAAGATCTGGATGCCGATATACTGGTACTGTCCCGTACCAAGAAAGAAGACATTGACACCGCCATAGATTGCGGGGTGGACGGGATAATAACCTTCATGGGCACCTCCGACCTCCATCTAAAATATAAACTGAAGATGAGTAAAGAGGAAATCTTAAATGTGTGTATGAGCTCCATTGAACACGCCAAAGATCACGGCCTATTTGTGGCCTTCTCAGCAGAAGACGCCACCCGAACAGATCTTGATTTTCTGAAGAAACTTTACAAAAAGGCAGAAGAGTACGGTGCTGACCGGGTGCATATCGCAGATACAGTGGGCGCAATCAGCCCCCAGGGAATGAACTACTTGGTTAGTGAATTAAGGAAAGAACTTAATATAGGGATAGCCCTGCACTGCCATAACGACTTTGGAATGGCCCTCTCAAATTCCATAACCGGACTTTTAGCAGGGGCAAATGCCATATCAACCACCATTAATGGGATTGGTGAACGAGCAGGAAACACCCCCCTGGAAGAACTGGTTATGGCACTGAAACTGATATACAACGTTGATCTGGATTTCAATATCAAAATATTCTATGAACTGTCCAAACTTACAGAAAAGTTAACCCATATGAAAATCCCAGATAACAAACCCATCGTGGGAAGAAACGTGTTCAGACACGAATCAGGAATACATGTGGACGCCGTCCTGGAAGAACCATTAACTTATGAACCATTTTTACCAGAACTAATCGGCCATCATCGAAGGATTGTTTTAGGTAAACATTCCGGCTGCCGAGCTGTTAAAGCCAAACTAACAGAGTGCGGTATTGAGGTGTCCAGGGATGAACTCTGTAAAATTGTTGAAAGAGTAAAAAAACAGCGGGAAAAAGGAAAATACATAAATGATAAACTTTTCAATGAAATTGTAAGATCAGTGCGCGGCCCAGTGGATTTATAAACAAATTCTCCTTTTTTGGATAGATTAGTTAAAAATTATGCTTTTTAAACTTCTAATAGTAAAATAACATTTATAGGGACTGAATAAAAAATGAATATCACAGAGAAAATACTGGCCCTTGCATCGGGAAACAAAGAAGTTCACCCTGATGAAATAATTGAGGCACAGGTGGATCTGGCAATGAGCCATGATGGAACCACACCCCCCACTGTTAAAACCTTCGAAAAAATAGCAGAACGGGTTTGGGATCCCGAAAAAATTGTGATTGTATTTGATCATAACATACCGGCCAACAACATAGGATCAGCAGAATTTCAGAAGATTACCAGAAAATTCGCCAGAAACCAGGGGATAAAGAAGATATATGCCCATGGGGAAGGAATATGTCATCAAGTGCTACCAGAAAAGGGACTTATTAAGCCAGGAACTGTGGTTCTGGGTGCTGATTCTCACACCTGCACCTATGGGGCTTTCGGTGCCTTTGCCACTGGTATGGGGGCCACCGACATGGCCATGGTATACGCAACCGGTAAAACCTGGCTCATGGTACCGGGAAGCTTTAAAGTAGATGTTAAGGGTGAATTCAAGGAATATGTAACACCAAAAGATTTGATTTTGAAGATAATAAGCGAAATTGGATCATATGGCGCTACCTATCAGGCCCTGGAATTTACTGGGAAAACCGTGGAAAAAATGGATGTGCCAGGACGCTTAACCATGTGTAATATGGCAGTAGAATGCGGGGCAAAAAATGGTATAATGGAACCCAACCAGGCTGTGCTTGATTACTTAAAGGCCAGAAATATCAATGATTTTCAAGTGTTCCGTTCCGATAAAGACTCTAATTATGAAAGAGAATACTCCTTTGATGTGGATGAAATGGAACCCCAGATAGCCTGCCCCCATAACGTGGACAATGTATATGGCTTATCCCGGGTGGAGGGTGGTGATATAGATCAGGCTTTCATTGGTTCATGTACCAACGGTCGACTGGAAGACCTCAGACTGGCAGCTAATGTGCTTAAAGGCTTCAAGGTGCATGAAGATGTGCGCCTCATCATAGTACCCGCTTCTAAAAGAATTTACCAGGACGCCCTTAAAGAGGGAATAATAGAAACCTTCCTGGAGGCCGGAGCAATAATATGTAATCCGGGCTGTGGACCCTGTCTAGGTGCACATATGGGTGTTTTAGGCCAGGGCGAAGTTTGTATATCCACCACCAATCGAAACTTCGTTGGAAGAATGGGTGATCCTGACTCGGAGATTTACCTGGCAAATCCAGCTGTGGTGGCTTCCTCAGCAGTCGCTGGAGAAATAAAAGGCCCAGGAGAATTATAAATGACCAATAAAGTGTTTGATGCCCTCCCTGGTATCGAAAAGAGGTTGGGAAAACTTTCCAGTGCTCAGAAAATATTGTTAACCACAGATGGCTCAGTAACATCCATACTGGATGT
>JAJRAE010000176.1 GCA_028682985.1 Methanobacterium sp. | reverse complement strand
CTGCATCTGTCCCGGTGGGGCCGGTGAACTGGATCTTATATTCCAGGTGGCGGGGATCGAGTATGGTCTCATAAAATGTTTCTATAAATTCCCTTTTGGCGGTGGTGGCCTTATCCAAACTATGCACTATTCTATCTTCCTGAAGATATTTTATAAGAGCTTCAGACACCAATGGGTTGTTATGGCCGTAGTTTAAGGTCCCTGCACCAGCGAAGAAATCTATAAATTCATCTCCATCTTCATCATACAATTTTGAACCACGAGCAGTTTTAAATACCGTGGGAAAATTCCTTATATAACTTCTCACTTCTGATTCCAGTTGTTTAAAGGTTTTCATGGGATTATATCTCCTATTTTTGAATTCCTCATTTTTTAAGTAATTATTATTGGTCTTGATTTTTTTCATTTAGTTTTAAACAAATGATAATCCTTATATTCATAATCGCATTTTTCAAACGGTCCTTGATTTTTTTAGGGGTCTTTTATTTAGCGGTCCGATTCTTAGAAGATATTCTGGTGGATGATCTGATTTACCAAATAAATTCTGGGAGAAAAAGAGGGTCTTAGTTATACCAGCACCAGTTTTTGTTGCCAGTCCTGTAAAAAGGGATTCAGATGCCTGATTATCCGGGGAAACTGTGGTTTCCAGATATTTTATCTTATCAAGTTCTCTACGGTTGAGAATATTTGAGATCATTTCCCTGGCAATACCTGAACCTCTAAAACCCTCCTTCACTGCCACCTGCCATACAAAAAGGGTGTCCTCTTTTTGAGGGTGGTTGTAAGCTGATGTATAACCCACAATTTCCTCTTTGTGCTCGGCTACAGCACTGGTTCCCTTGAAATGTTTTGAAAATAGAAGATAGCTATAAAGGGAATTTAAATCTAGGGGAGGGCTTCTGGAGACTAGCTCATGGATAGCTATGCCGTCGTTTATATCTGGCTTTCTTATGATTAGAGATTCTCCTATTTCTTGTCTCGGTATCATGATTTAACCGAAGCTTCTTTAAATTTGAAATTTGGATGAAATTCTCATGCTTTATTAAAAAATAATTTCTAGATTATTGGAAGTCTGTTTATTAATTATGTGATTAATTAATATAATAAATTATCTAAAAAATTAGCCAGAAATAGATTTACTCGGGTAAAAATCATGGAAAATGTAAAAATAGCTCAAAAATTAAAAAAAAATTGGGATTATTTTTAGAGAAGTTCATCCCTTAAATCGATGGTATCCTTCAGATCGGGGCCAGTGGATATTATGGTTACTGGTACTCCAGTTTCACCTTCAATTTCATCTATGAATCTCTTGGTTTCCTGGGTCAGTTTGGAATATTCGGTTACTCGTTCACACTGAGGATAGAGACGGTCCACACATGTTAAAGCTATCTGGGTTGCTCCGTTTATCATGCAGGATTCCCGGGCCAGGTCCATATCAAAGAGGCCTACTCTACGTCTTCTTCCGGTGACTGTTCCGTATTCCTCGATGCCCATTTTTTCTGCTTCTTCCTGATTCATCTCTGTCTTGAAAGGTCCTTCACCCACTCTTGTTATGTAGGATTTAAATACTACAATAACATCATCCACCCGGGTGGGTCCCACTCCCACATCTGCTGCTGCAGTGCTGGCTGTGGTGTCCTTGCTGGTTACAAAGGGATAGGTTCCATAATATAATGACAGTCCAAATCCTTGTGAACCCTCAATAAAGACATATTGTTCATCATCCAGTGCTTCATTAACTTCCAGCGGTACATTGGCTGTGTGGCCCTGCATCACTTCTACGTCTTTGGCCATTTTAGCAACCCTTCCCACTCGGTCAGCGTTAGCTGGTCCGCAGCCGGTTCCGGTACTTCCTATTTTCTTTGAGAGGTGGGCAGATGCCTTATCCCTTTCTTTGTGTTCAGGTTCTATGATAGAGCAGCGGTAGTCAGCGAAAGTTCTCTCAGCCACCCGGTATTTTTTCAGGTAGTCCAGTTCATAGAGGAATACTTCTGGATCAACCAGCACACCGGCACCGATGAGCAACCGGGCATCCCTATGCACGAATCCGGATGGTATCAGTCGTAATCCATATTTTTCACCATTAAATTCTACAGAGTGCCCTGCATTGGGCCCTACACCTGCTCTTGCTATGATATCAGGTTTATCGTTGTAACAGAGGTAGGTGATGCATTTCCCTTTTCCTTCATCACCCCAACCTCCTCCGACTAGTATATTACATGTCATATGATATTTCTCCGAAAATTTAAAATTTTCTAACCTCTTTTATATATGGTGACCTCTATAAAAATCTTTTCTATAATCGCAAGATATTTATTAAAAATTGATGTAAAAGATAAATAGGAATTCTTTTTTTTAAAAAAAAAAGTTTAAAAATTTACTGACCCTGGAAATTTTATTTAAAAATAAATAATATAGGTCTAAAAATAGTTTAAATAATTTTTATCATAAAAAATGGTTATAATTCTTTTTTATTTTATTTACTGTAGGTGGCCTTGTTTTCAAATACCCTTTCAAAGATCTCAGGTGTGTATTTTCTCTGTAAAGATATTAAGATATGTCTTTCTAAGGCTTTTTCAATGATATCCTGGTCTATTTTATCCGCGTTTTGCATCACTCTCACAGCCTGAGCTATCTGGGCTACATCCCTGGCATGAGCAAAAGTCGGTTTTAATCGTTCACCGCCCTCCGCGGTGGGGGTATAGACCAGTTTAAACCTCTCTATTGCTTCATCATCATATTCTTCCCCCAGGTCATCCAGGTTTTTCTGGAAAACCTCCACTATTTCCTCTATGCTGGGTACTTCCAGTGAAACCTGGATGGGTGCTCTTCTGAGGTGCGCCTCATCTATTATGCTGATATCCAGGTTGGTGGAGAGTGCAGGGATGAAGTGTGTATGGAAGGTCACGGGTGAACCTTTAATGTAGATCACATCCTTCTT
>JAJRAE010000001.1 GCA_028682985.1 Methanobacterium sp. | reverse complement strand
TAAGTAATAATTCTCCCTCCTTCACATCGGAACCCTGGTCTGCTATGTTGGCATTTAAGGGCACGCTGTCCTGAATTAATATGGTTTCACCTTTTTTTTCGGTGTATTCCACCATCACCACCGCATCAGCTCCGTCCGGTATAGGGGCTCCTGTGCTAACCTCTATACAGGTCCCGTCCTCCACTGGTCTTTGAGGCTTCTTTCCGGCGGTTACCACATCTAGTAATTTTAACCGAATTGGCCCATCCTCACTGGCAGTGAAAGTATTTTTAAATTTTAATGCAAATCCATCCATGGCTGCCCTTCTAAATGGAGGTAAATTTATGGTGGCATGAACATCCTCTGCCAGAACCCTTTGATAAGATTCTTCCAGTGGGATCTTTTCCCTCCTTTTCTTTAAAGAGAGGTCCGATATGATTTTTTGAGCATCCTCTGGATCTGTAATTTTTAGAAATACCTGTCCCATGTTATCACTTCTAATAATTTTATCAAAGTAAAATTATAATAAATTTTTTTATAGAGAAGAACAAATTATGATTTTATTTTATGAAAAACCTTTTTTATGATATCTTCGATTATATTTGACAAATAATACTTCCTTTTTATATACATCTAAAGACTTATATAAATAAGAAGATTGTAAATCCAATAATCTTATTTCCTAAAATATATCTTTAGTAATTTTATTGCATTGATTTATTGGAATTATTTATGAAAAATCTATAGGAGGAGAGTGTTTGCGGAAAGGTCAAGGACAGAATACTCAAGAAGTTAGAAGAGTAAGAACTCCCAGAAGAGGAGAAATACCCGGAGTGGTTGAGCAGATTATGGGTCATGGTAAACTTAAGGTTAGATGTGCTGATGGTAAAACCAGACTGGGCAGAATTCCCGGTAAGATGAAGAAGAGGATCTGGATTAGAGAAGGTGATGTGGTTTTAGTAAAGCCATGGGACTTCCAGAGCGATGAAAAAGCAGATATCATATGGAGATATACCAGAACAGAATCAAACTGGTTAGAACGTCGAGGATATTTAAAATTATGAATATCTATCTTTTTATCAACTAATTTTTATTAGTAAATAAAATTTTTATTGCATAATGATTTTTAGAAGTTTAAAACTTTTTTTTGTGAATATATGTCAAAGATATCAAAGGCAGATGATGATCTTCAGAGGATGCTTTCAGAGAAGCGCATCAAAGGTGATGAAGATAGGCGTGTTGGAAGCGAGGTATTTGATAAGATAACCCTGGAAACTCTCTATAAACTGGCAAAGCAGGGATATTTACAGATACTTAATGGCGCAATAAGCACCGGGAAAGAGGCTAATGTTTTTAAAGGTATAGATGACCATGGTACGTTTGTTGCTGTTAAAATATACAGGGTTACCACCTCTGATTTTAAAAAGATGCAGGATTATATTCAGGGAGACCCTAGATTCAATGTTAGAACAAATAATAAGCGTCAAGTAATAAATACTTGGGTTAATAAGGAATATAGGAATCTTAAGAGGGCCCGTGAATTTGGAGTGAAGGTACCCAGGCCAATAATTGCAAAAAACAATGTTTTAATCATGGAATTCATTGGGGATGAAGATGGTAATCCCGCTCCTTTAATGAAAAATGCAGAAGTGTCAAATCCTAAATTATTACTGGATAATATTATTAAATACTTAAAATTGTTATATAAAGATGCTAAACTAGTTCACGGGGATTTATCTGGTTTTAATATTTTAATAAAGGATGATGAACCTGTTATAATTGATATTTCTCAAGGTGTTGTTGTGGATCATCCCCTAGCAGAGGAGCTCCTAAATAGAGATATTGGTAATTTATCTAAAGATTTTAGAAAATTAGGTATTGTAATATCTGAAGATGAGATAAAAAGTAAAATTATGGATTTATGAGGATAGAAAACTTTATAATAGTGGATAATAAATATTATTTTGAAGTCAACAATATTTTTATAGATTTTTTTAAAGTTCAGCATGAAGGAGAAATTATTTGACAAGTATAGAATATCTTAAGATTCCCCGAGAAAGGGTTGGAGTGGTTATTGGAAAAGGGGGAATCAGTAAGGATGAAATTGAAAAATTAACCAAAACGAAGATAGAAATTGACAGCGAAACCGGAAGCGTATCCATAAATCCCACTGAAGATATGGATGACCCCCTATCTGTTTGGAAAGCCAGATATATGGTTAAGGCTATTGGAAGAGGGTTTAACCCAGAAATAGCCATGAAACTCATCAGTGATGATGTTATGCTGGATATTATTAACCTCCCGGATTATGTGGGGAAATCAAAGAAGGCAATTTTGAGACAGAAGGGCAGAATCATCGGTAAAGAAGGCAAAACTCGAGATATAATTACTGATATGACTGATGTGCATATCTCTATATACGGCAAAACCGTAGCCCTGATAGGTAATTTTGAACATATACAGGTTGCCAGGGAAGCGGTGGACATGATACTGCATGGTGCCCGACATAAAACCGTTTACGCATTTTTAGAGAAAAAAGGCAGAGACTTGAAGGTTAAAGAATTTAAAGAAATAGCTAAGGATGAAAGAGAAATTTAAATATTAATCTTTATATCTATTGATTTAAAGGAGGCTCAATTTGGAAAGAGAAGCAGCAGAACTTTTTGAGGAGTTTAAAGAACTTACAGCATCAGAATTTTTCAGAAGAAACAAGCAGATGCTGGGATTTTCTGGAAAAATAAGATCTCTTACTATGGTTTTCCATGAGCTAATTACAAACAGTTTAGACGCTGCTGAAGAAGCAGGAATACAGCCAGATATAACCATAGACCTCAAAAGAGTGGATAAAGATCATTATATATTGAGACATACTGATAATGGGCCGGGAATCCCCGAAGCATTTGTAACCAAGGTTTACTGTACCATGTTTGCCGGATCTAAATTCAGGAACATACAGTCCAGAGG
The DNA here is from genome assembly GCA_028682985.1 of Methanobacterium sp. Lineage (GTDB taxonomy): Archaea > Methanobacteriota > Methanobacteria > Methanobacteriales > Methanobacteriaceae > Methanobacterium_A. The sequence continues at coordinate 509 of JAJRAE010000001.1, read as the reverse complement.
TCAGCAGGGATTGGGGTGCAGTGGTTGTGTATTATTATCCCAGATGACCACCGGGAAACCAGCTAAAGTAGTTTCCGCCTATAATGAAGGTGAAATCCTTAAAGGTGTAGAACTGACCTTTAAAATGGATGTTAAAAAGAACAAAGGACTGATATTGGATCGTAAAAAAGCAGAGGTTAGTTCAACATGAGTTTCCATAGAATTACACTTCAAAGATGTATCCTACTCCTTGAGTGAACAGGGAGCTTTTGAATACATAAGAAGAACGGTAATTGCCAACCCCCACTGTAAAATAAAGTTCCGTGATCCAACCGGCCAGATTTTCATATTTGATCGGGCCACTGACATCATCCCCCCTTTACCTAAAGAGGTTTTACCTCACCCACGTGGTGTTACTGCTGATGACCTGATATTCATGGCCAAACATACCGATAAAAGAAGATTTAGAAGTCTTTTAACCAGTTCTCTTTCTAGAATGTCCACCAAAAGGGTTAATGAAATAGAAAAGG
>JAJRAE010000097.1 GCA_028682985.1 Methanobacterium sp. | reverse complement strand
CTTCACAGGAACCTGACGCTAGAACTCCAGTCACAGCACAGATCCCTCCCTGTACGAATTTCATATATAACCATTCCCTTTTCTGAGTTTACTATCAATCTTATTTTTTATTGATTTGGATAACCAATTTCCATTAGTAGAATTATATAAAATATCAAATAAAAATAATTTTTTTTATCAATCACTGGTTCATCTAAACTTTTTTTTTTATTTGGTGGTGGTGGTGTTGTTATTGTTGTTGTTAATGGGATTGTTATTGGTGGGATTACTAGGCTGGCTGCTACTGGAGTTCAGGTTGTTTTGGGTGCTGCTTGGTACGACTGGGAAATCGCTCTGTTTGGTGGTATTCATTGTGGAGATGGTGTTTATATTTTTGTATTGGCCGGATATCAGTACTGCGGCAGTGCCCATTCCAAAGGCCAGGATTGATATTAGCATGGCTACCATCAATTTTCCTTGTAATTCCGGGTTCATAATATTACTCTTCAGTTAAATGTAATAACATCAAGTTGTCTAGATTCGTAGAAATAGATCTAATTATTTTCATCTGGTAACAGCATACAGAAGGGCCAGAATAACTGCAAAGACTCCTAACTCCCATCCGCCTAGCACATAGCCGCCCAGATCTCGCCCCATTAAATTCCATCCTATCAGGGTCAACAGGAATACGAAAATAAATATGAATATGACATGGCCTGTTTTTTCCGAGAGAAATCCAACCACCGCCCTGGTAAACTCAGAAGGTACGTAGTAAGCGTATATTCCATCAGCCAGGTCAAATACCATCACAGGACTGTTATTCCAGATCTTAATATTATCTGCCATCTGGGCTCTTTCACCTGCTTCTCTTCGGCTTTTACCCACCCCTATTCTTAGTCGGGCTCCGTTGTTCAGGGCATGCCAGGCTGAGTCTATACCTGCCCTTAGAGCGGCGTCCTTGGTGGGTAGGTTGGCTATTAAGTCATCTCCACCCACTCTGTATCCTTCGATTTTTCCTTTACAATCGTTCTGGATGAAGCTCTTTATTTCATTCATTATCTCCACCAGTCGGTCCCTTCCATTTTCTGATATGAATTTGGTGGAGTCAATGGCATCTATAAAGAGGTAGTTATCATAAACAACCGGTGTTCCTTCCAGTTTACCTATCTTGGATGAGAAGACAATGGCGAATTCTCCTCCCAGCTTGGTGAAACCTATTCCTGAAGTCTCTCCTATTTCCCGGTTGAGATTGATGGATCTTTCTATGGCCGCGGCGCCAGTCATTCCCACCGCAGCTCTTACATCGATTTCTCGTTCAATTCCCAGTCTTATCAATTCTATTGAAACTCGGATGGCGTCGTTTTTTGATAAGAGTCTTGATACGATTTCACTATCACTTTTTTCTACGATCTGGCCATTTTCTTCCTTAATAAGATCTACAAAATCTTCTATAATCTCACGGTTTTTCTGGAATATTTCAACGTAAAGATAACGGTCGCTACCCATAATTATATTACTCAAAAGTGCGTATTCGTTTACATCATTTTCTGCGGGTTTCAGTTCTAAAAAACGACGATTTTCTGGTATGTTACCGGTACCCACTTCCTTTAAAACATTTTGAAATATGTTCTGTGTTGTTATGTGGGCTTTTTCAACTTCCAGGAGCATGGTGTGGGTATAATTTATCATCTCCACATATTCTCTTTCCCGGTCATTGGTGGGATAATATTTAGTTCCAATACTCACCACTCTACGTCTGATTAGAAACCCGAAGACGGCCCTGAGCACCCTGTCTCTGACCATTTACTTTTCTCCTCCCTTTTCAAGAGTTATGTCGAAGTGTCCGGGTTTTTCCATTAGCATGCTTGGTTTCACTGATACAATGGGGAATTTCCATGTTCCTAGTCTGGCAGCAACTGTGCTGGCTATGTTTCGGGAGTTTTTCTTTACGAAGGAGTAGTCATGGTCGTTTATGGTTATGTTCACATTATAAGGGGATTCCTCTAATATTTCATCAGAATAAATGATGTTGATCTCAAATGAACCGGGTTTTGTGAAGAGGTCATTGCGCACAGCTACCAGTGGGGCGTGATCAAGTTTTAAACGATCACCAACAGTCACCGCTATATTTCCGGCATTGCGCACCGCGTCCCGGTAGTCTCGGGGGCTGATTAATACGAATATTATGAAGTCGCTGCTTTTTTCTACTTCATCCACCAGACTCATTACCCTTCCAAATAGGGGTATCTTAAGAAAAGCATTCTCCAGTTTAGAGTCGATGCCTTCATCATTGGTCTTGCTAATGCGGTCTATTGCTTCCTTAGCTACGGCTATGCCACTTAATTTTTTATTCTTTTTTAATTTGTAAGCGTCATATCCCTTTCTATCAAATTCTGTAAGTATCTGGTTGCTGATCTTCTGCAATATATTTTTAACCTTTTTTGGTTTAGATGAGGAACCAATACTTATTGCTCCGTCTTTGAAGCTGTAGGGTATTCTTCGGCTGTTGATGTCCTGGAATTCATCATTATATTCCCGGAAGACATCGTTGGATAATATCTTTGCATCTTCTTCCTCAGCCATTTTTAATATGTAATGATCAGCAGTGGTACCAGAAGGAACCTGTTTAATCTCATCTTTATCAAGAAGCTGGTTAAATTCTTCTTTCTGGTCTATTTCATGTCTTAGCGATGCGTCTGCTATAAGTATAGGCTCATATCCCAGTTTTTTCAAAGCTTCCGCTGCTTTAACTATATAATCTAAACTGGGTTTGGCATCTGTCCTTCTTCCGAAATGGGCCACATTAGATGCATCAACCATTACTTTCAAAATTTATCACCTACATGTATTATCATACTTTGCCAGAGTTATTTTTTTTCCTTCGATGCCTCTTAAAATAATTTCTATAGTATCCTCATTTATATTAATGGTGTTATATGAGGGTACTGTTTTTCCCCTTAATTTCAGGGATGAAGCTGTTCCTGCAGTGGCAAAGGTGGTGTTTCCCAAGATCCATACATGGGGCATGTGCTTATGTCCTGAGAGTACTAAATTAGCTTCTCCATCAACTATTGATTGTAATATATCACCGGCATCACTTAAAACATTCCTTTCTCTACCAGTTTTAGGTACAGGTATGATGTGATGATGCAGTGCAATTATCTTATAGAGTTTATCTTTACTGGCATGTTTGAGCTCTTCTTCCATGAATTCTTGTTGAGCACGGCCTACCTTCCCATAATCCAGGTCAGGCTCACTACTATCCAGTCCAATAACTACAAGGCCTTTGCTTTTTAGATTCAATGCTCCGCAACGTTTTTCTATTAATTCGCCGAATCCCTGTTCACCCACATGTCTGGCGTCATGGTTTCCGGGAATAACCAGTAGGGGGGATTCGAACTCATCCAAATACTGGGCAGCCTTTTCAAATTCCATATAGTAACCATTTTCTGTTATATCACCAGTAACTATGGTCACATCCGGGCACATATCATTGATTTCTTGGATAGCTTTATTCAGAAGGTCATGTTTAAAGGCTAATGCCCCAACATGTAAATCTGAGATATGTGCGATAAATGCCATTTAGCTTAACCTCATTATAGCTTCAGCTAAGTCTCCCTGGGTTTCCTTTAATGTTTCTAAAGCTTTTTCTTTTGTTACTCCGGTCTGAGCTGAAACCAGTTCGATATCATCATCAGGTATTTCCAGTTCAACCTCTATTTTACTCTCCTTAATCTTGCCAGTTATCTGATAAGTTTGCTGACCCATGAAGTCCATCAGGTTTACTTTGGGATTGGTTATAAGTAGTTCTTTATCTTTAAATTTAATTATAACTTCACTAACACCTTTAACATCTTTCATGTCCATGCCCATCTGTTTCATGGCTCTCTGCATTTGTTTTAATTGTTTAGGGTTCATTCCTGCAGTTGGTAACATTAGAAGCCTCCTTTCCTTGTTTTAACAGCCTGTCCTACCTTAAAATTCATAATCTCCGGTGCATTTAAAATTGATTTACCAAAGGCCAGTAATTCATCTTGCTGGTTAACCACTAAAACTTCTTCACTGGCTCTTATGTTCATATCACAATTTATAACAAATTTAGCAAATATACTTTTTCCTTCTCTAGCAAAGGGTTCTGCATCCTCATTAACCACCACCCGATTCAGAGGGTAGGGCAGATAACTATGCAGCCTGCGGGCGCCTTCCATACCCAGGACCAGAACACCATCACGTGCACGTAAGGTAGCTATTAATTCCTCTTCATGATAGATGTGTCTTATTTTACCGGTTTTCCTGCTTTTGGTTATTTCCACATCTCCTCTGAAGATTTCACCGGCACCGGCACCGAATTGATAATCAGCTATGTATTTAATTCTAGTGACATCATCAATCAACTTTTTTACTGGTGGTAATTCTAATTGATGTTTATGGGGAGTATTTGATAAATCCAGAATATCCTGGATGTTTTCTGAGATAATTATCTCTGGATAATTTTTAACATAGCTTTCAAACTCTTCTAGCAGATATTTTCGGGCGTCTTCATCCAATATTTGGGGGGATTCATTTTGAGCTAATGGGTAAACCTCATCTATTTCCAGGGGAATCACCCCAAATGGAACATCCAACACTGCTAATTGCAAGTTATCTTTTTCTTCCTTTAAATTAGTCTGATTCAAATTGTTCATATTGGAATAGAAATTCATTTCTCCAATGGGAATATGCTTAGAATATGGCTTCTCTGTGGGGGATAGTAAAATTAATCTTTCCCTTGTGGGGAGTCTCATCAATCTTTCCTGGTGTCGATACACTTCCGGACGGTTCAATGATTCTGGGCCTGAATAGAAGAATGCTGATTTCTTATTAGGAGGGTCATATCTCTCCAGATGTGGCGTGTACTCCTTCATCTTTCTCAAGGCATTCAGGAGGTAGGGGTGATTTCTCATTCTCTTCTCAACCAGTCTCCATAAACTGCCCTCAGCCAGGGCCTGTCTGATCTGTCTGATCTCGGCAAAACTAATGTGTAGGTTATGCTGAGCTAATAGTCTGGTTCTATCCACCTTCTGCATACTCCGAAGATCCTCTGGTGAGTAATTGTTACAGATAGGACAGGAACAAGGCATCTCCACCAGTTTTTCCAATTTATGGGTCCCATCCGGCATTAATAGTCGATCATCCTGGGCGTAGAGAATGTAAGCTGCTGAGTCAAAAAGGTCGCAGCCCAGAGCTACAGCAAAGGAAAATATCATAGGATGACCAGCTCCCATCAGGTGTCGTGGTCTGGAATCAGGGAGATTTTCCACAGAAGCCATTATCACATCCAGCAGGGAGGAGTACTGATAGGACTCCATGAGAGGAACCACAGCTCCAATGGGATGAACATCGAAATCCATCTCTCCCAGTACCCTAGCGGACTTTGCCCGTAGATCAGGATAGGTGGAGCCTTGAACCACTGAGTTAAGCAACATTTTATCCCTTACTTCCAGTGCTTCCTGGGCTCGGCTGATTGTTACATCCAGTTCTTCCTCCACTCTTCTCCTGTTGACAAATGGCGGTGTAGGGATGTCCAATGACGTCCCCACATCTGCACCGATTTTTTCCTGAAATTCAATTATCTCCTGATTACTGATTTCAATATCACCGTACACTGATAACTGAAATGATCCCGAATCAGTGATTATGGGGCCGGGAAAATTTATAAGCCCGTGCACACCGTTTTCCAGTGCTTTTAATCTTAATTCCTCATTTTTATACATTATATAGGCATTGGTGATTACTATTTCAGCACCGTACTTGCCCACATCAAGAGTTTGCTTCCCAGGATGTACAACAGGCATTAAGGCTGGAGTTTTCACCTTACCGTGTGGTGTTTTAAATATACCTGCTCTTCCACGGGCATCTTTATATTTGATTTCAAAGTTCAATATCTATCTCCAAAATATTTTATAAGAAAAAGTTTTTAATCGAAGTTAAATGGAAATTAAATAAAATAATCTAACTTTTATAAGGATTATATTTTCAATTAATATAACTTTAAAGGGACGACATTTAAATTTTAATTAAAGGGATTTTATTTCAATAATTTTAACATTTTATTTAATCTGTGACTCATTTCTAATATTCTTTCCCCTGAATTGGCATAATCTTCACATGTACAGCCACATATACAGTTTGTGTACTGAGGACAAACCAGATACCGGGCTTTAAATGAAGTTAAACTAGATATGCCTAATCTTTCCAGATTTTTTAAAACTCTACGAGATAACTGTGCATCAGATATTTCCTTATTCAGGTATATCGGTGTTTTAACTGTGGAGGCAAACTTTTCCAATCCCCTTAAGGATTCCCGTTCCCGAGTTCGATTGATCAGGATAGAATTTGAGGATTCATTTAAATCAGGGTCCTTAAATGATATCCCTGCATCACTGAGTGCGATCATCCTTTCATCATCAGAAGATAGTTGTTTAGCCAAGAGATTTGGATTGAAGGATGCTACGGTTCCACCGCTTCTTCCCAGGGCAGGCCCCTCACCTACATGAAGGCCGCGGTTAACCAGGGCAGCCCGAACAGGTGCGGCAGATGTGTAGGTTAATATAAGACCATCCTCTTTTAGGAGATTCTTAAGAATATTTAGAAATTGGTCTGTGTAGAGTTCCGGGGATTTCAGGGGAGAGAACGGGTCTAAAAATATGGCATCATATTTTCTGCTATTTGCACTTAGAAATCCAACTACTCTTCTAGCGTCGTCCAGATGTATGTTGATATCTACTCTTTCTGGTATTTTCTTTTCTATATGACGGAAGGAAATAACTCCTTCTTCATATAACTTATCTTCAACAGCCTTTTTTATTATTTCATAAGATTTCAGGGGAATATCAAGAAGCAGAGATAGTGCTATTGTCTCCCTGGAAATCTCCACCATGTCCAGGTTAACTTCTACCTCATCATCTAAGTATTCCAGGCAGGAAGCAGCGTTGTATCCGAGACCAGAGCATATATCCAGTATATCAACACAGTCTTTCCCTTCCAGATGGGCTGGTTTAACAAACTTCTCCCGGGATTCGGTTAAAGCCCCCTGCATGGTGTGCATATTCTCAGATTCACTGTTTACAAAGTCAGAACTAATGGTGTATGAACCATCATCAGTTTTAATGAGATAATTCGTTAAAAGAGTTTTAGCTTTAATCCTGGCCTGTTTGTCGCCCTTGTTTTCAGCCAGGAAAAAATCGTTCATCAAGTGTTGAATTTCTCTTTTTAGAGTTAGTGCTTTGTAATTATTATCAGACATGAAAATCAGTTTTACAGGTATTTTTATTTAAATCTTGGAATTTGACTATTTTAGATTTCTTAGCTATGTAAATTTTTTTATATATTCATGGTGGTATAATTAATATTAAAATGCCAGTTTAAAAATAAAGGTAAATATTAATAATTATTCAAAGATTTAAGGGTTG
>JAJRAE010000122.1 GCA_028682985.1 Methanobacterium sp. | reverse complement strand
GCTACCTTTGACGCCTTAGGAATAGAATGGACTAAACCTGTCAGCACCATTAAAGATGCAATCACTATGATGACCACATTAATGTCTGGTGGAAAAACCGATAGCGGTGCCAGTTTAATGGGTGTTAAAGCTGTTCAGGAAAAAATCCCAATATACATGGGTGCACAAGGCCCTATGATGCTTAAAACCGCCGGAGGATTCTCAGACGGTGCATTGATCAACGCATCAAACCCTAAAGACTTTGCAGCAGCTGTCCCAATGATAAAAGAAGGAGCAGCAGCAGAAGGTAAAAGCATTGCCGACGTAGATGTTGCAGCATACACCTGCTGTTCCATAGATGACGACGCAGGTAAAGCATTAGGCGCAGCAAAAATAGTTGTTGCTTTCATTGCAGCCGGATCCCCACCACCAGTATTTGAAAGACACGGACTAGCACCTGACACTGGAGCTAAATTCGGAGAATTCTTAGGTAAAGGAGATTTCGGTGGAGCAATCGGAGCAGTAACCGACGAACTCATGGATGCATTCTCTGTAGTAGGAACCCCAGCAGACTTCGTACCAAAAATCGAAGCTCTCGGAGAAATGGGCGTAACCCAGTACGTAGCTGGATCCCCAATAGGACCTGACAAAGAAAAATCCATAAAATTATTAGGAGAAGTAATAGACAACTTCTAAAATTCTTCTCTTTTTTTCTTTTATTTTTTAAATAAAAACAAACCTAATTTTGAAAGTAATTTCATAAAATTACTCTATATTTGGTATAATTCTAGTTCTTAAACCATGTTTAGAGGCTAATTTTTGGGCTAATTTAGCCAGTTCACGTTGATATTTTTGGGCAGGGGCAAAGGATTCACCAAATAGTTTCTGAGTTTCAGGTGCCGCCTCTGGAAAGTGCTGCTTCAATTTTTCATAGTATCGCACCTTACAGTCAGCAGGTTTATCACCAAACAGGGTTAAACCACTAACCAGAACAAATTCTGCCCCGTGATCCTTCATTTTACCCATCATTCTATCCAGTTCATCTGGTGTGTCTGATAAAAATGGGAGTAACGGCATTAAATTAGCACCCACCAGGAATCCTTCCTCTCTAAATCTCCCCATCGTCTCCAACCTCTCTTCTACTGTAGATGCGGATGGTTCAAATATTTCAGCCAAACGGGAATCTACAGTAGAAAAAGAGAAGGAAACTATAACACCATGTCTCAGCTCATCCTTAAAATTCTCCGGTAGAACTGCCTTCTCATCAATCTTCTTAAGCAAATCCATATCCCTTAACACTAGAGTGGATTTTGTATTTAGGTTAACCGGGAATTTAAAACGATAAATTATCCTTAAAAGTTCCCTGGTAATCTTAAGCCCCGCCTCCAGGGGAGGATAGGGCTCCGTAGAAGACCCTAAACCGATGAAACCATATTCCCTCTTCCTGGCACGATTTTTAAGCTGCCTGTAGAGGATCTCTGGGGCATTGGTCTTAATCTGGAGAGTACTGGTATCCTCACCACCATATTTACTACCATGAATATAACAATATACACAGTTAAAGGCACATCCTAGAAAGGGGTTAAGGGTGTAATCAACCAGAAACCAGTCATCCCTTCTCTTAAGTTTGTTCAACACAGATTTAACCTGTATATGCTTCATTCATACCCTCCCCTTCCATTTTATTATCATTCAATTTAACTCCGAAGAATTAATTCAATCTCATATTGAATAGGTTTACATAATAATAAATTCTTTATTAGATATAATCGTCTAATACAGTATTTGATTAAATTTATAATATACCCAAAATTTAACATTTAAATGGAAAAAAAGGAATTTAACAGATGGAAATTCAAGATTTAAATCAGGAAATAAGAAGTAAATATTTTAAGAGAATGGAAGACCAAACTCCACATAGCTTTTCAGCCAGCTGGTCTGGAGAAGATCTGCTGTATTCAGGCATTGGAAATGCTATCTATGTAATATTACCCACCCCGGGATGTGCCTGGGCACTTTCCAAATCCGGAGGATGCACCATGTGCAGTTATATAGCTGATTCGCCTCTTAAAAACATTCCCTCAGAAGAACTGGTGGATATATTTAGAAAGGAATTAGCAAGATTTTCAATACAACCTAAAACCGTGGTTAAAATCTTTGTCTCTGGAAGTTTTCTAAACCCAGAGGAAATACACGCGGAAGCTCGTGATAAGATATTAACCATATTAAATGACATTGAAGCAGTAGAAGAAGTGGTGGTTGAATCAAGACCAGAATATGTTAATAGAGAAGTTCTGGAGGACTGCTGTCGCCATATCCCTGATAAAATTTTCGAAATAAGCATGGGCCTTGAAAGCAGCAGTGATGAAATCAAGAAGAACAGAATAAACAAGGGATTTCTAAATGAAGAATTTGAAAGAGCAGTTCTACTTATCAAAGAACTAAAGAATGATTATAAGATCACATCTAAAGCTTATCTCTTTGTTAAACCAATTTTAACATCTGAAAAAGAAGCTATTGAAGATGCTGTCACCTCTGCCCAATACGCAGAAAAAGTTGGTGTTGATCGAATATCTTTTTGTCCGGCAACCATCCATAAAGGCACCCTCATGGAACTTTTATGGCGTAGAGGTTCCTACCAGCCCCCCTGGATTTGGAGTATTATGGAAATCATTAGAAGAACCCGTAAATCCCTGAAAATACCTATTATAATGGACACATCTGGTTTTGGAAGTAGAAGGGGGCCCTACAACTGTAAGAAGTGTAATAAAAAACTAAAAAGTTCAATTATTCGGTCCAACTTGGATCAGTCCATTCCAGAAGAATTTGAATGCAAATGTAAATATAAATGGGAAGCTGATTTAGATTATTCCCATATAAGCAGATCAAATGTTAACATAACCGATAGAATATCTTAAAGGGATTTAAGGGATCTATGCTTTTTTATTTTAATTGTAAAAATCTAATCAATAAATTTATTTTCCTGATAATTCTAAAATTTTAATCATGACCAGGAAAACTGAAGGACCAGATAATGATCCTGATTTAAGTAAAGAAGAAAAGATTTTATTGCTAATTGACCAGAAGGCCGATTTATCAGAAGAAATCGCACAGGTAATCATGGAAGAGCCTCAGCTTCTTGATACGGTTTTACAGAGTATTTATTCAGAGACAGGGCGGGTGAAGTTTCGCTGTGCTAAGATACTTAAAATCATTAGCTTAAAGAAGCCTGAAATACTTATGGAACACTGGAATTTCTTTGTAAATCTTTTGGAATCTGAAAATAAAATTATTCTATGGAATGCTCTGGATATAATAGCCAATTTAACAGCTGTTGACCAGGAACATAAGTTTGATGATGTTTACCCCCATTATTACAAATTCTTAGAGGATGAGTCCATGGTCACTGCCGCTCATGTGGTGGAAAACAGCGACCAAATAATAACCAACCGCCCTGACCTGGAGGGTGAGATCACTCTAAAACTTCTAGATATAAATAAAATCCCCCGGGATGGTGAATGTGCTGATATTCTTTCTGGTAAAGCACTTGGAGTTTTTGATAAGCACTACAAAAGTATAGATGATAAAAAAAAGGTCCTAGAATTCGCTCTTAATGCCAGTCAGAGTAAGAGAAACGCCACCAAAATCAGAGCAGATAAATTTATGAAAAAGCACGATTAATAAAACTGCACACAGTTAATAGATTTCTTTTTAATTTTGTTGATTTAACCCCCACATTTCTAAGAAAATATTTATTAATCATCGGATATTTATCTAAGCCCTAAAAATGTTCTTATACACGTTTAAAGGAAGAAAATAATGAAATCCTATCTGGGATGTTCCGGCTGGTACTATGAGGACTGGATTAAACGTTTTTATCCAGAGGATATTAAAAGAAGTGAATGGTTATCCTACTATTCTAAACATTTCAATACAGTGGAAATAAACAGCAGTTTCTACCGATTTCCCAGAGAAAAGACATTGGAAAACTGGTACCAGAGAACACCGGAAGATTTCAAGTTCACATTGAAGGTTAATCAGTCCATAACCCATCGAAAAAAGTTCAAAAATACCGGTGAATTACTGAATAATTTTTATAAGCTATCTGATCAGTTAGGGGATAAATTAGGTTGTCTATTATTTCAACTGCCGCCTAACCTTAAAAAAAATATGGAACTTCTAAATAACGCTGCAGAACAGTTCAATGATTCAAAAACCAATGTCATGGAATTCAGACACCCCAGCTGGTATGATGAAGAGGTTTACGATTTTCTGGATGATCATGATATCATTTTTTGCACAGTTTCAGTTTCTGATCTTCCCCCGGACATTGCAGTGATAAATTCCCAGGCCTATATCCGTTTCCATGGAACTGGAGAAGATGAAAGATACCAGCACCTCTACAGCCAACAGGAATTAAGGGAATGGGTAGATAGAATAAAAAAAGAAGACATCCATGAACTTTACTCTTATTTCAACAACGACTACCATGCAAATGCAGTGCTAAACTGTCAACAATTTAAGGAGATATTAAAGGATAAATGAATAGAAAGAGGTCCTCAAAAGTAAAGAATCAATTAAAAGGAGTGGACCTATTAAAAGTAAAAGAATCAATAGAAATAGACCAATTAAAAGTAAATAAGTCAATAATAAGTTTAATCACACAGATTATCCACCTATTTTTATACGAATACGGAATCCTTCCTCTTTCTTAACCACATTAGCATGCAGGGGGATGAAATGAGAGTCTAGTAAAAGTCGCAGATAGGTGGCTTGATTTGCAGGTAGCTTCAGTGGGCTTTTTATTTTACGCCCGGTGGGCCGGATCTGACAAGCAATGTCACCCCTTTTATCTACAAATATTTCAGCATGCATCCCATCTTCCAGGGAATCAACTTCAAAACTGCGCAGGTGCAAACCACCATCCAGTGAGTAAATAGGAGGTTTTCCAGCTGTTTTACCTTTTCTAAACATTTTATGGGCATCTGATGATGAAATTCCTCTGCTGGATTTGGATGAAACAAACCAGGCCCTTTCTATCACTTTATCTCGAGTCATATCCGGCGGTATTATACCTTTAGCCTCATAATCCCCTATCAGATTAAACACTTCCTCTTTACTAACATCCTGTTCCACTGCACTGATAGCCAGCCTGCTGAGCACCGGTCCGTAGCCTGCCTTCCTTAAAGAAGCCCATACCTGATTTTCCATACGATACCTGCGGCCCGTTACCAGTTCATTCACTGCATCGGCATTGAGATGGGCTAGACTTAATAGTTTTGACCGGGAATAGTTGTTCAGCCGGTTTATTATTATTTCGTTATCTCTACTACCAGGTAGATGTCCCTTCTCAAATTCTTCTTCCATTATATCCACTGTAGAATCTGGTAACATCTCTTTGACATTTCCTGGTATTTTCAGCTGGTTAGCTGTTATTTCTTTCCTGATTTCTCGTCCGGATATTTTCTCTCCACCCATCTTATACTCAGAGATTATATGGAACTTCATTTTCCTCTTATAATTTTTGTAGAGAAAATCGTTGACAGCAAACCATCTTATCACATTTCGGTTGGGCAGGTGGCGGGGTATACCACTGAAAACCCCTTTACGGGCGTATTCCTGGGAAAGTTTCTCCACCCGTGGGGTAGATATATCCGCGGCATCCACATAGTCCTCCACCCCATCTTCAATCATCATGGCTATCCTGATGGGAACGGTGTATGCCAGGGTTAGACGATGGTGCAAGCCTTCAATGGCCACCACCCTATCTGCACCGGCTTCCAGAGCCATCCGGGATCGGGCCTTGAAACTGGAAAAAAAAGGGGCGTGATTTGCACTGTAACCTTTATTGAGATAGATAATCACCTGGCTTCCTTTCCTATCAGCCAGTTTCCTGGCCTTCTCAATTAACTTCACATGACCTTTATGCAGGGGGTCGAAGTCTGCGCTTATTCCTATCATTTTATTATTTCACCAATTGATCCGATTTTTATGATATTGTCCAAATCGTAAAAAATTAAGAATTAAAAAAAAAGGCTAAGTTTAAATTGCTATTTCCTTCTTTTATTAGATTTGATTAAGTTATTTTTCTAAATTTAATACTTTTCTTTCTTCTTTGATCCCGTATAGACTGTAATGTACCAGTGGATTTAGTTTTGAATTTCGAACATCGGGATGGATTTTATAATAATT
>JAJRAE010000224.1 GCA_028682985.1 Methanobacterium sp. | reverse complement strand
TTTTATTAACCTGATTTTTAGATCTCAATAGAGATTTATATATCCAAATTCCGATTATTAAACACAATCATTAACTCAAAAGCATCATAAATGCATAATTGAAGTTTAAATCTATCCCAACCTACTAACCCCAATCAAGGACTGTACCGGCACGCCTTCCAGCTCGTCAAAGCCTTTCTTATCTATCAGAACAACTACAGATATCGGTTCAGCGCCTATGTCTTTAAATGCTTTGATGGTTTCGGTTATGGTACGACCACTGGTGATTACATCATCCACTATGACCACTTTACGGCCTTTTACAGCTGCGAAGTTGCTGCTTACCATTCCCTGGGCGTCTTCTTCTTTTCGGGTTTTGGTGGGGTGAAATACAGATATGTCGGCTTCGATTATGTCGGCCATCATTATTGCGAAGGGTATTCCGCTGACTGCGATGCCTACTACTACTTCGGGTTCGCCTTTTTCTAGGGCCATGTCGGCCATGGCTGCTGAGACGAATTTCATACGTACAGAGCTTCCGCCCAGGCTTTTCCAGTTTATGGCGATGTCGAGGGGTGCTTTTTCTTGTTCTTTTCCTTTTTTGTCCTTTACACCTCCCAGTATAAGCCATCTTGCTGTGTCTTTGGAGACGTTTAGTTCGTCTGCGATTTCGCCTGTGGTGAAGCCTCTGCTTCTAAGTTCATGTGCTTCTTTTATGAGTTTTTCATTCATATTTTTACACATCCTTATTTAAAATTATATTAAATCTCTTTTATCAAGTTATATTAGACTTCGTTCATGTTTATGGGGTTTTTAGATTTCGCGGATTTCATTGCGGCCAGGACTACTTTCAGGGCGTGTATTCCGTCTTCGCCTGTGATTTTTGGTTCCTCGTCATTTACGATGCATGATAGGAATGCGTTTAATTCTTCTTTTAATGGTTCTTTATGTGTTACTTTGACTTTCTGGGCATTTTTTCCATACACCTGCACTGCTTGGTCGATGTAATCTATGGATATTATGCCTTCCACTCCGATGATATCTAGCTGTCGCTTTTTGTAGGGTGTCAACCAGTTTGTCTCCAGAACACCGACTGTTCCATTCTCGAATTTCATCATTAATTCTGCATGGTCTTCAAATTCACATTTTTCCAGTCTACTGCCCATGTTAGCGTAAACACGTGATACTGGACTATCAAACAGGTAGAACATGATGTCCACTTCGTGAATTGCCAGGTCTATGGTGACTCCCACATCCTTTATTCTGGGCGGGAATGGTCCTACTCTTTTAGCTGATGCCGATACTATTTCACCTATTACCCCTTCATCTATCAGCCTCTTAGCTTCAAGTACTGCGGGGTTAAATCTTTCAACGTGACCGGTTGCCAGTTTTACACCAGCATCTTCAGCTGCGTCGACCATTTCTTTGGCTTCGTCCAGGGTGAATGCAATGGGTTTTTCTACCAGCACATTTTTTCCATGTTCTATGGCGCTCATAACTACTTCATAATGGTATGTTGTGGGAACGCAGATGCTTACTGCCTCTATTTCGGGCATTTCAAAGACATTTTCGTAATCTACATACCCCACGGTGTGATATTGTTTGGAAACCTCAGCCAGGGTTCCCTTCATTAAATCCGATATGGCCAGGAGGTTAGCGTTTTTTAATTTGGAATAGACACGCACATGGTTCTGGCCCATGGCTCCCACTCCAATTACACCTACGTTTACGCTTTTCAATAGTTATCCTCCTTTATTATATTGGCTGCTTTCTCGCCCAGTTCCTGTGCGTCCTTTAATGATCCGCTTATATTGACTTCTGATATTACTTCGCCCTGCCTGGTAAGTAGAATGGCATATAAATGTAATTTATTTCCGTCTGTTCGGGCATTTGAACCCAGCGGCCACTGACAGCCCCCACCAAGTTTTTCTAAAACCGTTTTTTCGGCTTTAACTTCCTGGGCTGATGGTGTATGGTTTAATTTTTCTAATGTTTCTCTTAAACTACTGTCTTTTCTGGCTACTATGGCCAGGGCTCCCTGTCCGGCGGCAGGTGTAAAGTATTCTGTTGGGAATACCTGCCTGATGTGTTTTTCGAGGTTTAATCTTTTTAAGCCGGCTTCTGCTAATATTATGCCCTGGTATTCTTCATTTATAACCTTATTTATACGAGTTTCTACATTTCCTCTTATGGACTCTATATTTAAATTCTTTTGGTGATGGTTTATAAAAGCTTCTCTTCTTAGACTGCTGGTGCCTAAGGTAGCTCCTTCAGGTATTTCATCCCATTTGTAGGGGGATATCAGGGCTTCTCTGGGGGATTCTCTCCGGGGTACTGCTATTACTTCTAAGCCTTCGGCCAGCTCTGTGGGAAGGTCTTTGAGGCTGTGCACGGCAAAATCTACTTCTCCTTCTAAAACTGCTTTATCCAGTTCTTTGGTGAATATGCCCTTTACATCCATGTTGTATAATTGGGAATCTTTAATTTTGTCTCCGGTGGTTTTTATTATTTCTACTTCTACCATTTCATCGGTTAT
>JAJRAE010000054.1 GCA_028682985.1 Methanobacterium sp. | reverse complement strand
CCCTACACCGCCTGCGCCCTGGTGGAAGGGATAAAAATGGATGACGAAAAACTGGTCCAGGTAATGGAATTCCAGGAAGATCTGCACTGGGTACTGGGAAGAGACCGGAAAAAGGTGGCCATAGGAATACATAACCTGGATGTGCTAACCCCGCCCTTCTACTATAAAGCAGCTGATCCAGAAGAGAACTCCTTCGTACCACTGGAGACAGATAAAGAGATGAACCTCCGGGAAATACTGGAAAAGCATCAAAAAGGGAAAAAATACGCCCAACTATTGGAGAAATATGATAAATATCCCCTGATAGTGGACTCAGAAAACAACGTGCTTTCCATGCCCCCCATAATTAATGGGGAGTTAACCAAACTCACCAGTGACACTGAAAATGTGCTGGTTGATGTAACCGGCACTGATCAAAAGGCAGTGAACCACACCCTCAATATAATTACCACCTCCTTTGCAGAGGCCGGTGCTAAAATTAAAACCATGGACATTATCTATGATAGTGAAACTCTTAAATTACCGGATCTCACACCAAAAAAGAAAATCTTAAAGCTTGAGAATGCTAGGCAAATGATTGGATTAGATTCCAGTATGAATGAGATGGTAGAGATGCTGCGTCGGGTCAGACTGGATGCTGAGGCCCTGAATGAAGAAGAGGTAATGGTATCCATACCTCCCTACCGCATAGACATACTGCATGAGGTGGATATCATTGAGAACGTGGCCATAGGCTATGATTTCCGCAGAATAAAAGCAGTTTTACCAGGCATAGCTACCGTGTCCTCTACGGATCCCCTTAAAGAATTTGAAAACAGTTTACGTGAAATAATGATTGGTCTGGGTTTCAATGAGGTTATGAGTCTCATGTTAACCAGTGAAGAACAGCACTACCATAAGATGAATTTAAATGTTGATGAGAGGGTGGTGGTGGCTCAACCCATAAGCCAGGACCGGACTATGATAAGAAAAAGTCTCCTGAACGGGCTCATGGAATTTTTAGAGGACAACACCCATGAAGAACTTCCCCAAAAAATCTTTGAAGTAGGGGAGGTTGTATATCTGGATGAATCCACGGAAACAGGCACCAGAGGAGCAAGTAAGATGGCAGGGCTTGTGACACATTCAACAGCCAACTTCACAGAGATAAAATCAGTTACAGCTAGTTTAATAAGTAATCTGGGGCTTGAAATGGATATTGAATCGTATGAGCATCCATCATTTATAAAGGGGAGATGTGCCAGGTTAATTACAAAAAAAGAGGGAGTTAATGCTTTCTTCGGCGAATTACACCCTCAGATAATAACCAACTTCCACCTGGAATATCCGGTGGTGGGTTTTGAGCTGGATTTCAGCCTCTAAGATGTTAGATATACTATTTATTTCTTTTTAAATGTCTTATTTATCTTTTTATATCTCTATTTAATCCGGCGTAGCCTATCCACTGAGGAGCTGATGCTTTTTATCCAGGGGTTTAAAATGCTTTCTGATTCTTCTTTTTCGCCTGTAGGGTCTGCTATTCTTCCGCCGGTTATGAAGTATTCCAGCCAGTCTGCCAGTTCGTAATCAGTGAGGTTCTCCAGATATTCCCAAGCATAACCTTCATGTTCACTGCTTAGATTGAGCTCACCACCCACTATCTTACCTGCCATAATGATATGAACCGCCCTTATCAGGGGTAAACTCTGCTGAGACGCGCCCACCACATTATCCATGGAGATGTTAAGGCCAGTCTCCTCAAAAACTTCCCTTACCAAGGCTTTATCAAAAGGCTCTCCCTGATCCACCTTTCCTCCGGGAAGCTCCCATTTGCCCGGATTAGTTTTGGAATCAACAGATCTCTTTAAAATAAGTATCTTGCCATCTGAATCGGTGATCAGAGCCCTTACTGCCAGTCCAAAAACGTATTCTATCAACTTATCCTACCTTTAACTTTAAGATTATTGATTTACCCTAAGATTTACTTGTTGATTAATATTTATTCTCCCATGATAGTTATAGTTATCTTTCTGTTGCGAGGTCCGTCCATATCCAGGAAGAACACACTCTGCCAGGTTCCCAGATTCATTGATCCATTTTCAAAGGGTACAGTTTCATTGTTGCCAATGATAAACGAACGTAGATGAGAATCGGCATTATTATCTATCCGGTCATGCTGGTAGTTATCTCCGGTGGGCACTAATTTTCCGATTAAATTCAGGTAATCACTGAGCAACCCGGATTCATTCTCATTTATGAATACGGCTGATGTGGAATGTTTACTGTAAATATTAACCAGCCCCTTTCTTAAACCACTTTCAGCTATGGCAGCATCAACATTATGGGTTATATCCACTATCTGCACTCTGTCTTCTGTTTTAAGCTCCAATATTTCAGTTAAGATTTGCATATAATAACTCCCCCTTTTGTTTAATTATGATTATGAAAGGCCTTAAAATTTATTTAAAAATTAGAAATTAGATAAAAAAGTGAATGATTAAAAAAAGAAGTTAGAGAGTAATCTACAACTGAGATTCTATCTCATTTTCTCCCATGATCCTTTCGCAGTAATAGCATCTCAGGCTAACCGGGCCCTTACCAATGATATAGAAACGGGTGATAACCGGTTCTTCGGTGTTGGTTATGCAGTTGGGATTCTGGCATTTCAGGATGTTGTTTATTTCATCTAATAGATTAACCTTTCCCTTTTCAACCAGCTCATAATCTCTTATAATATTGATGGTGGCTTTAGGGGCGATCAATGCTATTTTATCCACTTCCTTGGGAGCAAGCTCACGCCCTTCAATTTTTACAATGTCTTTACTTCCCATCTGGGAGGATTTAACATTCATCGCAATGGTCACTGCTGATTCTTTACTGGGCAGACCTAGAATCTTAAGCACACTTAGGGCTTTGTTAGCCCTTATATGATCAATAACAGTTCCATTACGAATAGGTTTGACCTTTAGCTCCCTTGGAGTTTTCATCCTTTTGATCCTCTGCTTTTTATACTTAAATTATTCCAAAATTACTATTCTCCATAGATCATCTCAATGAATTTAGCGTATACTGGTCTGGTTATGAATATTCCGATTAACACACCTATGATGGTGGTGAATGCGAAACCAGTTAAAACACCTATACCAGTGGTTCCCCTGGTAAATCCAATGTAGGCGATGGGCAGCATGGCCGCGATAAGAGTGGCTGCTGATGCGTAAATGATGAAGAATGCACTTCTTATTCTCACCCGGAATCCAGTTGTTCTCTTAGATACCTTTACTTTTCTATCTCCAGTTTTTTTAGCCTTTTTACCCTTTTTACTTTTCTTGGATTTCCGGGTTTTCCCGGATTTGGAGACTGATTCTAAGTCCTTTTTGCCCTTCAAAACTTCATCTGTGATGATGATCTGGTCGTCTACTCCAGTTCCTATGGCTGCCAGAATACCGGCTATGGCGGCTAGGTCGATATTCCAGCGTATTACAGAGGCCACTCCCAGTATAAGTATTAGTTCCGCTATGCTGGTGAGTATTATGGGTAGGACCAGTTTAGGGTCGCGATATCTAATGAATATTATTAGGGATATAACCACCAGGGCCAGTCCACCAGCTATTAATGCACCATTCTTAAATTGTTCACCTAGAGAGGCGTCTACGCTGCTTATACCTGTGATGGTTACCGAAACAGGCAGAGCACCGGATTGGAGGATGGTCTGTATATTTTTAGCCTGGGACTGGGCCTGGGCGGATGAATTTTCTGCACCAGAGACCTCAACATCTGTGGAGGCTACTCCATTGGCCAGCCCGGGGTCTAGAGTTGGTGAAGAAACCAGGTTACCATCCAGATACATGTTCACTGGTTGACCTGCCTTTCCATTGGCTAACTGAGCAAATTTATTTGCTGCCTCAGTTGTAATGGTGAAGGGTACATGCCAGGTGTTTCCTTCTACACTGTAAGTTTTAACGGTTACAATGTCTGAACCAACCAGAACGGTGTCATTGCCTATTTTAGCTTCAAATTTACCAGGCGCACCTACCAGATTGGCCACTTCATCTGGTTTAACACCAGCAATATCTATAATCACGTCCTGGTCACCGCTGGCCCGGACCTGAACATCCCTCACTCCAAAGGCGTTCAGTCTTTTATCCAGTACACTGGTAACTGTATTCATGGTGTTAGTGTCTACTGGCTTTTCCAGGTGGATCTCTATCTGTGAGCCTCCTTTAAGGTCCAGGCCTTCCTGTATTCCGAAAACTGAAATGGAGGCCACGCTACCAATAAGTAGCACGATAATTAAAATGACTCTGTAATCTTTGAAAAATTCTATTAACTTGTCTTTCATCTTCTAGCCTCCATGTACCATCTTAAGATACCAAGGTTCATCAGCCAGGTGGCCAGCACATCTGCTACCAGTCCTATAATGAGCACCGAAGCTATCAGACTTAAAGTCTGTGCATAAGGTATAAATAAAACCACTACAAGGTATAATGTTACCATGGAACCAATCGCAGCAGCTGCCATGGTGAATCCGGTCTTCATAGCGTCCCATGCTCTTTCATTTATGGTTCCCTCTCTTCGCTTCAACACACGGGTGGTGAGCAGTATGTCGGTATCTACACTGTATCCTATCAACATCAGTATGGCACCCACTGATGCTACGGATAATGGTATTCCAAAGAGGGACATACCTCCCATGGCTATTATTATATCGGATAGGGCAGCTAGAATTACCGCCATGGATGGAACGAAGTTTCTAAACACGATAAAAACTGTTATAGCCATAAATAGGAAAGCAAATCCTATGGCATAGTAAACCTGGGTGAGAGCCCGGGAACTTAATAGCGCACCCACAGATTGGAAGCTGATTATGGTTCCCACCCCTCCCAGGGTGTTTGTTAATTTCACCACATCAGCCTGTCCAGTTATCTCCACATGGGCCTGATTGTTGGAAATGGAGGTTATCTCCACCTGATTATTGTTCAATCCATTGGAGATGGTGGTCTGGAGTTCAGATGAACTGGTATTCTTCTGAAGCTGGATAACCACAGTTGAACCTCCCTTAAGATCAATACCCTGAGTTAAGCCATTGGTTGCAAGTAAAACCAGGGCAATTAGGGTGATTATCACGGGGATTGCAATTAAAGGTTTATATGATTTAAAAAATCTATCTTGAAAGGCCATTGAATCACCTGATTTTAAAGAATTTTAGATTGTAAATAAATATTGTTAATCAGTTAAAATAATCTCTGGAATTTCTATTTCCATTTTTTTTATTATATTTTTTGATGATTTATATAGAACTATGTTTAAATTAATTCTTCTATTTAAAAAGTAGAAAAATTAAATGAATCTCATTTTTTTATTTAGGGATGTAATCCTAGATATTCCAGTGCATGAGTTTCCTTGAAGCCGTACATAATGTTCATGTTATGTATGGCCTGACCAGAAGCTCCCTTAACCAAATTATCAATGCTGGAGACCACCACTAATCTTCCGGCCTCATCCTGGTCAAAGCTTCCGATTTGGCAGAAATTGGAACCCCTCACTGAACTCAACCTGGGTATCTCTCCGACATCCAGAACATTAACAAAGGGTTCATCTTCATAAAAGTTATCATATAACTCTTTTACATAAGATGAGTCTAAATCCTCTTCTGGGAATGTGTGCACCGTGCTTAAAATACCCCGTATAACTGGAACCAAATGTGGGGTAAATGAAACAGACACATCTCCATAGTTAGCTAGTTTCTCCTGAATTTCTGGGGCATGACGATGACTGGTAATCAGGTAGGGGATCACGTTGTCACTTACATTGGTGAACATGGTGGTTTCTGTGGGTTTAATCCCCGCCCCGCTCACCCCGGTTTTACTGTCAACTATTATCCTTTTCACCAGCTTCTCTTTTACCAGGGGGAAACTGGCCAGAATTGCTCCGGTTGGGAAGCAGCCAGGATTAGCAACCAGGTTAGCACTTTTAATTTCCTCCCGATAAAGCTCAGGAAGACCATAAACCGCGTCCAACGGGTTTTCGTGGGTTAATCCATACCATTTTTCATATACTTCTAGATTATCAAAACGGTAATCACCGCTTAAATCAATAACCCGGATACCCTTCTCCACCAAAGGTGGTACAATGTTCATGGAGGCTCCATGGGGAGTTGCTGTAATTACCAAGTCTGCTTCCATGTCTTCCGGTGCCACAGCTTCAAATTTAAGGTCCAGATTCCGCAGATGGGGATGAACTTTATATATGGGTTCTCCGCTTAATTTACGAGATGTGGCTACTGTTACCTCTGCTTGGGGATGGTTATTAAGTAATCTCAGCAATTCTCCCCCGGTGTAGCCATTAGCTCCTATTATGCCGATTTCTATCAATTTTAATACCGCCTTTTATGTTTTATGAGAGTTTTTTTTTTTATTTGGTTATCATGGTTCATTAAATAATTTTTTTTATTTGGTTATCATGGTTCCGATACCGCTTTTGGTGAATATTTCCAGGAGAACGGAATGTGTTATTCTCCCATCGATGATATGTGCAGATGATACTCCGTTTTTCACTGCTTCCATGCAGGTTAAGACTTTAGGCAACATTCCATCCTTTACAATTCCCTGATCAATCAGTTCCAGTGTTTCATCTATGTTCACTTTTCGAACCAGGCTTTCTGGATCATCAGGATCTTCCAGTATCCCTGGTACATCAGTGAGTATGATCAGCTTTTCAGCACCCACATGGGAGGCAATATCCCCGGCTACAGTATCTGCATTCAGATTTAATGTATCACCAATTTCATCCACACCAATTGGTGATATGATTGGTATGAAATCATTAGATGTGAGAACGTCGATGATCTCGGTATTCACTGAATCAATCTCACCCACCAGGCCTAGATCCACCATTCTCTCATCACCATTGGGGTCCACTACCCTGTGGGGGCCTTTTTTGCTAGCCATTAAAAGCTGGTTATCTTTACCTGATATGCCCACTCCTTTACCACCGTGCAGTCCGATATTGGCAACTATCTCGGTGTTTATTTTCCCAACCAGCACCATTTTAACGATGTCCATGGTTTCCAGGTCAGTTACCCGGAGGCCTTCAATGAATTGAGGTTCTTTACCCAGTTTATTCATTGAACGGGAGATTTCAGGACCCCCGCCATGGGCGACAATGGGTTGCATGCCCACATATTTTAACAGCACAGTATCCCGTGCTGTGGAGCTCTTTGCCTGTGAATCTATCATAGCATGGCCCCCATACTTAATCATTATCTTTTTTTTATGAAATTTCTTAATATAGGGCAGTGCTTCCACTAATATGTTAACTGTTTCCATAATTATCTACAATCCCTTGAATTTGAGAATCAAATATTAATATAAATCTTTTTTGAACAGTATTTATAAACTCAATTTTTATTAGAATATTGTTTATTAATTTTTTATTATTCCGTTATATAAATTTCTTTTCTTAAAATTCTAAATAAAACAGGTATATTTCTGTTTATTAATTTTCAGGTGCTGTATTCAGAATTTATCCGCACATAATCATAGGACAGATCACAGCCATAGGCGGTTGATTCAAAATCTCCCAGTGATAGATCAACCGTAATTTTAATATCCTTCTCTTTCATTATTTCCTCGGCTATTTCCAACTCATCAGAGCCTTCAAATGCTTTTACAGACCCTTTTTTTACTATGTCCGCCTTTAGTTTATTGGATTCCAGGGTTATGGTCAGTTTCTTCTCATCAATTTCTGCCCCAGAATAACCAACGGCAGCTGCAATACGGCCCCAGTTAGGGTCTCCTCCAAAGAAAGCTGATTTAACCAGAGGTGAAGTTACTATGGATTTAGAAGCTTTACGGGTATCTTCTATACTTTGACCTCCCCTTACTGTTACTTCAATACATTTAGTGGCCCCCTCACCATCTTGAGCTATCATCCGGGCCAGTCCTTGGCACAGTTCTTCCAGAGCTAATTGAAATTCCTCATCAATAGGGCCTGATCTACCATTAGACATTAATGTGACCGTATCATTGGTGCTGACATCACCATCTATAATAACCATGTTAAAAGTGTTCTGGACCGCTTTTTTCAGGGCGGAATTCAGTTCCTGTGGAGTTGCCTGTACATCAGTAACCAGAAAACAGAGAAAAGTAGCCATATTAGGCGCTATCATACCAGAGCCTTTGCAGATACCTCCAATTCTAAATTTCTGACCATTCTTAAGAGATGATTCAACAGCCAGTTCTTTGGGGAAAGTGTCTGTGGTCATTATAGCTTCTGCTGCGTCTTTAGAGGATTTGGGTGAGTTTTCAAGTTTTAAAGTGGCTTTATCTATCAGGCGATTTATAACTTCCATGGGAAGTTTTCGGCCTATTATACCGGTGGATGCTACTCCCACATCTTCCGGATTAATTTTCAGGTTTTCAGATACCCTTTGTATCATTTCTTCTCCATTTTTCACTCCTTCCTTTCCAGTGCAGCAGTTAGCATTCCCACTGTTAATCACGATAGCTGATAGCTTCCCGTCTTTCAGGTTTTCTTTACATATTTTTACTGGTGCAGCTATAATTTTATTCTGTGTGAAAACCGCAGATGCTGTGTTATCTTTGCTGAATATCACAGCCACACCATAATCATCTTCACAGGAACCTGACGCAAGAACTCCAGTCACAGCACAGATCCCTCCCTGTACGAATTTCATATATAACCATTCCCTTTTCTGAGTTTACTATAAATCTTATTTTTTATAGATTTGGATAACCAATTTCCATTAGTAGAATTATATAAAATATCACATAAAAATAATTTTTTTTATCAATCACTGGTTCATCTAAACTTTTTTTTTTATTTTGTGGTGTTGTTGTTGTTATTGTTGTTGTTAATGGGATTGT
>JAJRAE010000038.1 GCA_028682985.1 Methanobacterium sp. | reverse complement strand
TGTTCCTGGCCATCACGCTGGCGGGAGATCTAAAAACTAACAATTTAACTGAGGTAGCTGTAATCTTTATATTTTCTTTGATCATGTTTACATTATTCGTAATATCTGAACAAAAAGCAGTGGAACCTATTTTGCCTTTGCGCTTTTTCAAAAATACAATATTCAGTATTTCATCATTTGAGAGTTTTTTAGCAAGTGCGTTGTTGTTTTGTGGCGTAATTTACGTTCCATTATTTGCCCAGGGCGTTTTAGGGTTGAGTGCCACTGATTCCGGGTTCATTATGATTCCTATGCTTTTAAGTCTCACCATAACATCAATAACTACTGGAGAAATCATATCAAGAACTGGAAGATATAAGAAACTGGTCGTCGCCGAATTTATCATCACCGGAATAGGAGTGGTTCTTCTTGCAACCATGAATGAGAATACCTCATATAATCTGCTGATAATTTATTCAACCATCCTTGGTATCGGTTCTGGTTTGGCTTACAATATATTTAACATAGCAGTACAGAATGCGTTCCCACTTAGAGAGATAGGTATTGTAACAGCCTCTATGCGGTTTTTCAGGAACATAGGTATTATTGTATTTGTCCCTGTATTTGGATACATTATGAATCTCACATTAAGAAGTTCAAATGCAGCAGCTTTGGGTGAAACCCAGGCTTTGATACTATCCATCCAAAACGTCTTCCTTGCAGCTATAATATTGGCCTTTCTAGGGTTATTTATTGCTTTATTCCTTAAAGAAATACCTTTAAGTGGAGATACAAATGATGAACTTGTATTTGAATAAATTTTTTAATTTTTAAGTAAAGAATAAACAAATAAAATAACTTCATATTAATTAAAAATATTTAACTTGAGTATTCTTTATTTAATGTTAGTTAGATTTTCTTTACAGGATTAAAAAATGAATCATGAAAACGAAGCTCCAACTTCAAACAATTCAACCATATGGATACAGCATCCCCTGATTAAACCTGAGAAAATAGAATCCAGACTCTACCAGCAGGTATTGGCTGCTAAGGTCTTAAAAAAGGGCAATAGTATGATTGTAGCCCCCACGGCACTGGGAAAGACCATTATCGCGGCACTGGTATCTGCTGAACGATTAAAGAACATACCTTCATCAAAAATATTGATGCTGGCTCCAAGCAAGCCCCTGGCAGTGCAGCATGAGGAAAGTTTAAAAGAATTCCTTAAAGCACCTGTAAACGTACTCACCGGATCAATAACTCCAGTAAAACGAGTCGATCTGTGGAAGAAAAGCCAGATAATATCAGCCACTCCTCAAACCATTGAATCAGATCTTATAGCTGGAAGATACAATCTGAAAGACGTTTCACTTTTAATTTTTGATGAATGCCACCGAGGGATAGGTAACTACGCCTACGTGTATCTAGCCAACCAATATTTAACTGAAGCAGTTAATCCCCTTATACTGGGTTTAACAGCGTCGCCTGGTGGAGAAGAAGATAAAATCAGTGCAGTATGTCAGAATCTATTTATAAATGAAGTAATGGTTAAAACCGAAGAAGATGGGGATGTTAAACCCTACTTTAAACCCATTGAAATTAAATGGGTAAAAGTAGAACTGGGACAGGAACAAAAGGAGATTAAAAAACACTTGGAGAAGGTTTTGAAAAATCGTTTAAAGGGATTAAAGAACTTTAAAATAATTCCTTCAATATCCAAAGTATCCAAAAGAGAAATCCTCCAGGCCAGGGGCAAGGTACAAAACAAGATATCTAAAAGCACCCACCCTCACCGGGATTGTTTACTGGCCATATCCATGTTAACCGCTGTTATCAGCTTGCAACATTCATTAGAACTGCTGGAAACCCAGGGAATAAGCAACCTTTACCATTACTTCCAGAAGCTGCAGAAAAAGAAGACTAAAGCCTCCCGGGGACTCTTCCAGAATGAGGACTTCAACACCACCGTGCAGTTAACCCGGCAGGCATATAAAGAAAACTTGGAACATCCCAAAATAAAGAAATTAATTAAGATACTGAAAAAGGATTTAAAGAAGGACCAGAAGATCATTGTTTTCAGCCAGTACAGGGACACTGTAAATGATATCCACCTTAAATGTGAAGATGAAGGAATAAAATCTGTTAAATTCTTTGGACAGGCCTCCCGGGATAAAGAGAAAGGCTTAACCCAGAAAGAACAGAAAAAAATAATAAAAGACTTCAAAAAAGGAATTTATCAAGTGTTGATATCCACTAGTGTGGCGGAGGAAGGAATAGATATACCATCCGTAGACCAGGTAATTCTTTACGAGCCGGTTCCTTCAGAGATCAGGATGATCCAGAGACGAGGTAGAACCGGTCGGAAAACAGAGGGGCAGATGACCGTGCTTATGACCAAAGGCACCAGGGATGAATCTTATTATTATTCCAGTATTAATAAAGAGAGGAAGATGAAGAGACAGTTGAAAGACTTCCCCCAACCAGAGATGAGTTTAAAAGTGGACGTTTCTCAAAACAACGTTAATGTATTAGACGACCCGAATAAGGCATTGTTAGTTGATGAAAATAATAATTCTAATGACCTAGATGAATCTAATATCGTAGATAAATCAAATTCAAGCCCGAAAAATGATGAAATGACTTGTGAAACTCCCATAGTGTTTGTGGATCACCGGGAATCCAAATCAGGTGTGGTTAGGGAGTTAAAAAATTTGGGGGTGCAGATAAAGACATCTGCTCTAACTGTGGCGGACTATCAGCTTTCATTAGATATAGCAGTGGAACGTAAAAGTTCCCAGGATTTCACCAGCTCAATTATTGATAAACGATTATATAAGCAGGCCCGGGTTCTGTCGGAAAACTTCAACAAACCACTGATAATTATAGAAGGGGAAAATTTGTACGGATGCGGCTTACATC
>JAJRAE010000051.1 GCA_028682985.1 Methanobacterium sp. | reverse complement strand
TGATTATCTCGTCTGCTTGCTTGGCCCATCCCCTGGCCAGTTCTTCGCTTTTTTTCTGGCGACTTTTTGATCGGGAGAAATAGTAGGGCCAACGGTACAAGTTTTCTTTCTTTCCCCAGGGCCGGATAACCACTGGCCAGAGGTTAAAGTCTACTACTGCCAGTCCTACCATTTTTTCTTCTGGCTGACTGGATTCTGGCCGATCATTTTCATCTTCAGGGTATGGCTTGAAATTAAAGGCGCTATCAGCGGTTACCTCTAAAGGAGCGGTAACGCCAATTTCTTCAAGTTCGCGGGCAGCTCTCTGGGTGCGGGTTATTATTAGATCGGTTTTACTGGCCTCTCTCTTCACTAAGAATTTATTAAAAGAAGATAGCTTACCAGAATCAACTGCATAAGCTATACAGGGCACACCTTCTTTATGTGCGCATCTGGTAGCGTATAAGAATGCCCAGAGAAGGGCAGAT
Source organism: Methanobacterium sp. (assembly GCA_028682985.1). Taxonomy (GTDB): domain Archaea; phylum Methanobacteriota; class Methanobacteria; order Methanobacteriales; family Methanobacteriaceae; genus Methanobacterium_A. The sequence goes on along the minus strand of JAJRAE010000051.1, from coordinate 7,637 downwards.
GTCCAGGTGTCCATGTAACAGCTTCCCTCCACCAGTAAGACCAGGTCGTGCTCCTTGACCAGCTTTTTTATGGCTCTAAAAAATATGGGAGGTATGGGTTCAATGTGTATGTGGGATGTTTCATTAAGGTAGCGGCGTAGATTTTTCTCATTAAGTGTAGGAACTGTTATTTCGATATTTGATGGGAATATTTCCTTTAGTTCTTCTATAATGGTGACCAGTCTTGCTTCCGATCCGGTGTTGTTTGCTCCATTATATCCTACCAGAAGTATCTTCGGCGGTTTATTAGTAGTGCTCATTTGTAACCTCTGAAAATTATTTTTACTTTTTTTCTGCGGGGCCCAGGTCTCTCATCAGGAAAAACACTAGTCTGAGGATAATTTCTGTGGTAATTCTGGTGATAACATTTATATGTGCCGGATAATAGTATTTCTTATCTTTGTAGAACTGGTAATCGGCCGGCATGTATTCTTTCACGTTTTCGGATACGTTCTGGAAAATTCGGAAACTCATATAATTTTTAAATCTTATTGAGGCTTTTTTATTCCTCTTTTTCATTCTTTTGTCGAATTTATCTGCTGATTTTTGTAGTTTTGCTTTATTTTTATTTGTTACCCCGGTTTTAGGTGGCCAGGGGGCTGTTACAATACCGCATTTAGCAGTCACCTCAAAACCCCATGATTCTAGAACACTTTCCATATATTTCAGGGTTTCTTTTATTCCCAGACCTGCTGTGGTGCATAGTACCATTGATTTTTTTCCATTGAACTCTGGGCGATGGCAGAGATAGGCCTGACGATCAATAAAGGTTTTTAATAGCGCGCTGATGTGCATTACATATACTGGTGATGCCAGAACTAGACCATCTGCTTCCTCTATTTTTTTCTGTATAATATATAAATCGTCTTTTATGGGACAGTATTCGATCCCCCGGGATATGCAGTTGAAGCAGCCCTTACAATCCTGCAGGTTGAAATTTTTAAGGAATAAGTATTCAAACTGGTAGTCTCCTTTATGCTTCAGGTGCTCTTCCAGTTTTTTAGCTGCCTGATAACTGTTTCCTTTTTTTCTGGGGCTTCCTATAATAGTTAAAACTTTCATATTATTCCTCGTTGTTTAGACTTTTATGGCCTGCAGAAGGAACTCGGTATGGTTGGTCATCTTCTCCAGGGCCAGATCCATGAAGGATTCGAAGTCTTCATCGTATTCCAGTATGAAGTATTCGAAGAAGAGGTATATGACAAATGAGAAGTACTCATAGGCCAGTGTTCGTGGATTAACTGGTTTAATCAAATTTTTTTCAATCATAAGATTAAATATTTCTTCCCATCCACGGATGGGCTCCTCTAATAGTTCCTTTTTAAAAAATCTTTTTATCTTTTCATTATGATAAGTTTCAATGGATACCAGTCGCCAGATTTTTTCCATCTTGGGGGTGTTAATCCGGTCTATATAGGTTTTAGCTCCCACTTCAAAGAACACTTCAGGACCCTGATCGATTAATGCTTCATTATCTTCCTGGGGCGTCCCGCTGGTGGCCAATTCAATTTTAAAGTAATCTATTATGGCATCCAGTATGGCTTCCTTATTTTTGTAATGATTATAGATGGAACTTTCCCGTATTCCAACCTCCCTGGCAATTTCACGTACTGATACTGCTTCGTATCCTTTTTTAGAGAAGAGATCTAGGGATTCGTCAAATATTCGTTCTTTGGTTGGTTTTTGGAGGGTTCTGTTTTTTTTATTCATACATCTACACCAGAATTTATAAACTAACGTTCGTTTTTATCTATTGAATTATTAAAATGTGGTATATAAAACTAACGTTCGTTCGTATATTTATGTATTTTTTAAATTGAGTATGGATTAGGGACATGTGATTATAAAATTAATATTAAGATACAAATTATTGGTATAAGAAATTTTATATAAGTATCAAGATTGATGTCAGATACAACAGTATTTTTATAGTTGTATGGTAATATTTCATTTTATAACATGAAATGGCGATCACATATTAAGATGAATTATAAAATATTTATTATAAGAAGTTGGTTGCATGGAAGAAGAACTTAAAGTTCTTATACTGGAAGATGTGGAACTCGACGCAGAACTAACAGAATATGAAATGCGAAGAGAAGGATTAAAATTCAAATCTCGTCGAGTGGAAACAGAAACTGATTTTATAAAGGAACTGGAAGATTTAAAACCAGATATAATATTAGCAGATCATTCACTCCCCACCTTTGATGGAGTATCAGCCCTTAAAATAGCCCGAAGTAAAGCACCACGTATCCCATTTATTTTCGTAAGCGGAAAAATCGGCCATGAATATGCAGTGGAAATGCTTAAGTTGGGTGCTAAAGATTATGTTTTTAAAAATAACCTTACAAAACTAGTTCCTGCAATTCAAAGGGCTCTTATTGAAAAAGATGAACTGGAAGAGCTTATTGAAAGCAGGAATGAACTAGCAAAGGCATTGAAAGAAAAAGAAATGCTCCTCAAGGAGATCCATCACCGGGTTAAAAACAACCTGATGATCATATCCAGCCTGTTGGAACTGCAATCCTATTACATCAAGGACAAAGCAGATCTGGATTTCTTCCGAGAAAGTCGAACACGGGCTGATTCAATGGCCATAATACATGAAAGATTGTATCAATCAACTGATCTTAAGAACATAGATTTTGGAGATTACATATCTAGCTTAGCTTCTGAACTGCTGGATGTATATGCAGTTGCCCCGGAAAGAATAAAGTTAAAAATCGACGCAGCTAACATCCTCCTAGATATTAATATCGCCATACCTCTAGGACTAATCACCAATGAACTTATGACCAACAGCATAAAACATGCCTTCCCTGGAGATAGAAAAGGAACTATAACGCTGAGAATTTATAAAGATGGGGACATATTCACTTTCATACTTAAGGATGATGGAATAGGGTTCCCATCAAATGTAGACTATAAAAATACGGATTCATTGGGATTAGAGCTGGTTAACAGTTTAACAAATCAAATTGATGGTAAATTAGAGCTCAACAATGAAAAGGGGACGGAATTTAAAATAACATTTAAAGAATTGGAATACAAGGGGAGTATATAATGTCCGGTGAGAGAATTATGGTAGTAGAAGATGAAAGCATACTGGCCATGCTTATCAAGCGTAAACTGCAAAACTGGGGCTATGAAGTGGTTGACTGGGTTGATACTGGAGAAGATGCAGTTAAAAATGCTGAAAAATATGAACCAGACTTAATATTAATGGACATAGTATTGAAAGGAGATATGGATGGAATTGAAGCCGCTCAAAGGATAAGGGAAAATGTAGACATTCCCATAATTTACCTCACCGCCTATTCTAATGATGAAGTACTTAAAAGAGCTCAAGAAACAGAACCATATGGGTACATTTTAAAGCCATTCCGGGAAGGAGAAGTAAATGCCAACATTAAAATGGCCCTGTATAAACATAATTCAGAGAAAAAGAGGAGAGATGCCATTAAAAAGAGGGTTCTCACTGATTTTTATGACCTGGTACAGAAATCAATGAACGACTACGGCGATTACTCAGATGATGATATTAAAGAAACACTATTAAACATATTCTCCCAAAGAATAGAAGAAGAGCTGCCCAGTTTCGACGACAAAATGGAAGAATTGGGATTAAATTATGAAACTGACGATATCAAAGACATTTTCGAAGCTTACTTAAACTATCTTTCAGATCTGCTGTTGGGCTTTGGAATCAGGAGTAAAACAGATTATGATAAAGAAGGTTATCGTATAAACTTCTTAAACTGCCCCTGGAAAACTGAAGCCGAGAAGAAACCCATATTCTGTCTTAACTGCCAGGCAATAATAAATCACAGTTTAAACTGGACCAACATTGAGGGTAAGATGGATAGAGACAAAACCATAGCCGAAGGATCGCCTATATGTATATTCCAGCTGTATTAATTTAATAGAATTTAAAAACTACTCTTTTTTATAATAAAAAACCATCACGGTCATCTTTTTATGAGAAGAAGTGATAAGGAGATTGATGACCCCTCTCTCCTTGATAAAATATTGAAAAGGGCATTAATATGTAGAATTGGACTAATTGACGGAAATAAACCGTATATAGTGCCGATGAACTTCGGATATCTGGATGGATGCATATATTTACATTCTGCATCAGAAGGGCGAAAAATTGAAGCATTGAAAAAGAATAATCAGGTCTGTTTTCAAATTGACTGTAAAACAGAACTCATTCGGGCAGAACAACCCTGCCAGTACGGTATGAAATATTATAGTATCATCGGCTGGGGCAAAATTAAATTCTTGGAAAATTTCACTGATAAAAGTGAAGCTCTGAACATACTAATAGATAAATACGCTCCAGATCAAAACTTAAATCTTGATAGAAAAAAGATGAATAATATAAATCTCCTGGAACTAAAAATAGATGAAATAACCGGTAAGAAATCAGGACATTGATCGAATTAAAATTTTTATCCCTATTAATTTATTATAATAGTGAAATTATTATGCAATCAGAAACATATAGAATTTAAATACTATTTTTGTTAATCTAAAATTGATTTAATCTAAATGGTGAATCCAAATGGAGAATAGACTACTTGAATTTGCTGGAAAAAAGGTTAAACCAGATATCAGAAAGCTGGCTGATATGAAAGAAGTTGTATATGATAAGAGGTGGCTGGAGACAACTGAATTAACAGATTTATATTACATGTATCGTGATCTTTACTACTCCCAGAAAGATCATTCCCATATTTTGGAGAACAATATAAGATACGATATAACCATAATTCCTCCCTCAAACTTGGGAGTGGAATATGTGAAAACCGCAGGACACTACCATCCCCTAATTGATAATTCCAACTACACTTATCCTGAGGTTTATGAAGTTTTAAGTGGAGAAGCCCATTATTTACTGCAGAAATCTGAAAAATCCCGGGTAACCGATGTAATACTTATTGAAGCTAAAGAAGGGGATAAAGTAATCGTACCACCAAATTATGGCCATGTAACAATCAACCCCTCAAATAAAGAACTAAAAATGGCAAACTGGGTTTCAAACCAGTTTTCATCAATTTACGATCCTTACCGGAATTGTGAAGGTGCGGCCTATTACGAATTCAATACTGGTAAACTCATCAAAAATGAAAATTATGCAGATCTGCCGGAACTAAGAAATCTCAAACCAACAAATATTAAAGAACTGGGCTATTATAAAAATAAAGAGATGTATGGATTGATTCGTGAACCGGAAAAATTAGAATATCTAAACCGGCCCCAGGAATATGAATGGATATGGGAAAAATTTTAATTAAATAATAAATTATCAAAAATTAAACTAATTTTCACCTTTAAAAGGATTATAAAATGAAGGAAATAGCAATAAATATAAAAGCCCAGAATAAGCCAGGCGTATTAAGAGATATAACTGATATGATGGCTAAATGCGGTATAAATATTACTTATACTTATTTATTTATGGAAAATATTCAAACTGCATCCATCTACATGGAACTGGAATGCGTGCACAATGTAGAGAAGTTCATTGAGAACATTAAAAACTTCAAAGAAGTCATCAGCGTAAAAGTGCACCGTTCCATGGGTGAAATCTATGGTAAAAGGATAATTATAATAGGCGGCGGTGCTCAGGTAGCCATGGTGGCCCAGGGAGCAATCACCGAATCTGATCGTCACAACATAAGGGGCGAACGGATAAGTGTGGATACTATCCCCCTGGTGGGAGAGGATGAACTTGCAGAGGCTGTTTCTGCCGTGGGGAGATTGCCCAGGGTAGAAGCTCTTGTACTGGCCGGCTCACTAATGGGTGGAAAAATATCAAGGGCAATAGACGAGATCAGAAAGGATCACGATGTTTTAATAATCAGCCTGAATATGCCGGGTAGTGTAACTGAAAAGGCAGATCTGGTGGTCACTGACCCGGTTCAGGCCGGTGTTATGGCTGTTATGGCTGTGGCTGAGACAGCTATATTTGATATAAAAAAAATTGGAAAGAATAGATTTTAAAAGAAAAAAATCTTTATAAAACGAATCAATAAAATTCTTTATAAAGGTTCTAGAGTTCTAATCAATCGTTCAGCTGCAATTTTCAATTCAGTATCTTTTATTTCACTACTTTTTGCAATCTTAAGGGCCATTTCTAGAACTTGAGGTACATCTTCTGATGAAATATTCTGAGCCATACTGGTGTAAGTCTGATTAGGATCATCTTCCATTACTACATCTTTTTCTACCATTGTATCTATCATAACTTTGCATTCCTTTATTAGGGTCGGATCATCCTTCATTTCCTCACATTTAGCCATTAGTTTTTCGCTTTTTTCATCCATTGTTAACACCTGAATATTAATATGTGATTAAAAGAATTTAAATTTAGCCCAAAAATAAGATGATATAGAAGTATAAGAGCCTGAAAAAAATGTAATAAAATGTAATAAAATAGATAAATGCATTCTTTTCAGATAGTATCCTGTATAAAATCATTGAAAAATTTAAATTAAGCTTGATATATTTTATTTTATAATAATAATTAATAACCAATTTAACATGAAATGAAGAAATTATTAATAAATTATATTAAAAAGGAATTTAATACAATAAAAATAAAAGAATTGTGGAATATTTAGCTCATTTCTATAGCACGTATAAGCTTACTGGCAGCAACTTTTAATTCAGAGTCAGTTATATCTGCACTTGAAACTATTTTAAGGGCTAACTCCAGAACTTTAGGAACATCACCAGGTGATAAGGTTTCTGCCATCTGCAGATATGTTTCGCTGGGTTTGTCATCAATAGCCACATTTTCTTTGGCCATCATATCTAACATGACCTTACATGAACCCATTACACTACTGTCTTCTATATTTTCACATTTTTCCAACAATTCTTCGGCCTTTTTATCCATAATTATCACCACTTAAATTAAATTTATTAAATTTTAAATTTATAGTTTTTGGAGGTAATTCCATCGAACCTCTCAATTACCAAAAATTCTAAATAAAACAAAAACAAAATAATGATTGCTTGAAGGTCTTTTAGAGAAAAAAACGTCTTAAATTTAATAGGTGATTTTAAATGGCTCCTTATATGGATAGTATGAATGGACCCCTGGTAAAAGCTGCTGAGAAAGCTTTAGAAATGGAGAATATTAAATATGTTCTTCCTTATGTATCATCCCCGGAAGAAGAAGAACTTAAAGATGCTTTTGAAAAAACCCTGCTGGTAAGAGAACTTAGTGGTGATGCGGCTGAACTGGCTGATTACTGGTTTTTTGAAACAGCTGTCCGATTGCATAGAAAAGATGAAGATAAATCATACACCGGTCTAAAATCAGCAGATCCTGACTGGGGCCCCATACTCCCTAAGATTAACAGGGCAATTGACACTGAAAATGTAGATGAACTGCTTAAATTCCTCCTTAATTTTATAAAAGAAGATATAAGTAGCAGATTTGAAGAATTATTATCCAAAAAGGATTATGATCCAAATGATGTAGAAGAAGCTCGTGAATACATAAACGCCCGCACAGAGTTCATTAGATATTCCATCAAATTCTATAACTATGTGGAAAAAGGATAAAAAACTTTAATCAT
>JAJRAE010000255.1 GCA_028682985.1 Methanobacterium sp. | reverse complement strand
TAAAGGAACTGATAACTCCGGATGTTGGTTTAATCGTGCCATCAAAGGACCATACTTCCTTAAAGGAGGCCATGGATAAAATATTGAAGGATAAAGAATTAAAAAAGAAAATGGCCCAAAGAGCACCCTTAAAAGCCCGCGAATATGGTGAAATAACCGTTCCATATTGAATGGATAAAGATTTTAATCATCCAAAATAAATGATTATTGATCAAAAATGAATACTGAAGATTTAACCCATTTGACTCCTCAGGGAGTGAAAATGGTGGAAGTAGGGGATAAGCCCGTCCAGAAAAGAATAGCCCATGCCCGGGGCAGAATATACCTCAAGGATAACACCATAAATCTAATAAATAGAGAGGAAATAAAAAAGGGAAATGTTTTAACCACAGCACAAATCGCTGCCATAAGTGCTGTTAAGAAAACCCACCATTTAATCCCCCTCTGCCATTCCCTTAAAATTACAGGGATCGATGTGTCCTTTAAACAAGAATCCCGTTACATAGAGGTTGATGTATCTGTCCGGTCCACTGGAAAAACTGGGGTGGAGATGGAAGCACTTACTGGGACCAGTGTGGCGCTTCTAACCATATGGGACATGGTGAAAAGTGTGGAAAAAGATGATAATGGACAGTATCCAACCACCAGAATATCAGAAATTAAAGTGGTAAAGAAAGAGAAGACATAACTAAACCTGAACATTTATCCTGTTATTATTTTTTGAATTTTTTTAATTGTAAAAAGAAATGATCCTATGGAATCTTTAAAACCAGAAATAAGGAATATAATCCAGAAAAGTTACCCACAGATAAAGGAACTGAACCCTGCCCAGAAAGCAGTGGTGGATGCTGGGTTTCTGGAGGACGACCATAATTACATCCTGGCCATACTCACTGCTAGTGGTAAAACCTTGCTAGGGGTGATGGCCGCCCTGGACGCCCTGCAGAAGGGTGGTAAAGTGGTCTATGCCGTGCCCCTTATCTCAATCCAGAATGAGAAACTCAAGGAGTTTAAAAAATTTGAGGAATTCGGTATAAAGGTGGGGAGACATCCAGCGTCCGCTGATCTGGCGGTTATGGTCTTCGAATCATTTGATGCTCTAACCCGCTTTTCCTGGAACACACTCAGTGATGTGGATCTGCTGGTGGTGGATGAATTTCATATGCTGGGAGAGTTCTCCCGGGGGCCAACCATAGAATGTGCCCTTACCCGGTCCCATATATTAAACCCCTCCATGCGGATGGTGGCCCTGTCCGCCACCCTTAAAAATATGAATGAGATAGCCAACTGGCTGGATGCCCATGTGGTGGAGCACGTATTTAGACCGGTGCCCCTGTTTAAGGACGTACTCAACACTGAGGAGATGGAAGTGAAAAATAAGAACGATGTGATTTTAAGGGTTTTAAAACACTCCATTGATGAATCATCCCAGATATTAGTTTTTGTATCCACCCGCAGATTCACTGAATCACTGGCAAACCACATCTCAGGAAAGATAAAAAAATCAATCCCCCCTAAGAGTAAACAAACTTTTAAGGAAGTGGCTCAGAAGATACTGGAAGTACCAAAAAGACGCGGCTCCCAACCAACCAGCGTCTGTCTGAAACTGGCTGAATGTGTGGAGAAAGGGGTGGCTTTCCACCATGCTGGACTTTTTGATAAACAAAAAGAAATAATCGAAGATGAATTTCGGGCAGGAAACCTTTACATGATCACCGCCACACCCAGCCTGATGTACGGGGTGAACCTTCCCTCTAAGAGTGTTATAATCCGGGACTACACACGCTGGACGTCCCAGGGCCCGCAGCCAATTCCAGTATTTGATTATGAGCAGATGTCAGGTCGGGCCGGCCGTCCCGGTTATGATAATGAAGGATATTCTTATCTGGTGGCTAAAAGTGTAGATGAAGCCTACAACCTTAAGGACCATTATGTATATGGGGAGATAGAGGCTACCAACTCCAAACTACTGGAAAATAAAGATGCGGTTTACCGTCAGATACTGGCCCAGGTGGCATCATCCCTATCAAAAACACCAGAAGAAATACAATCATTCTTTAAACAAACATTCTACGGCTACCAGATGTGCAACAACCCATATCTCAGCGCCTTTGGCGGTGATAGTATGGAGTTTGAGATAAATCAGGCCCTGGAATTTTTGATGAGCCATGGAATTATAAAGCCCACCCCGGAGGGACTGAAAACCACCCCTCTGGGTAATCTGATATCCAGAACCAACTATTCAGTGGAGACCGCTGTAAGACTTAAGGAGTACCTGTCCCGCATATCTGGACTGGATATTTATAGCCTCCTCTATGAGATATCTCGTACCCCTGATATCATACCGGTGTCCTTTAAGGGTAGAAAGAGCAAGGAACCGGTTAGGGAGAAGCTGAATAGTAAAGGGGTTTTCGTGGTGAACGTTGGAAATTCAGAGGCAACCACGGCTGCTTTGATGGAGTGGATTGAGGAGCGGACTGAATACCAGATTGAGAACGCCTTCCATGTTTATGCAGCCGGAACAAGGCGCACAGCCTACGAGGCATCCCTGATGATTAAGTTTTTCAAGGAGATGTGCGAGATACTGGATGTCTACCCCTACACCAAAGATCTGGAGATTCTCTCCGCCCGCCTATATTATGGGGTTAAGGATGAATTAATTCCTATGGTAGTGGGGATAAAGAGGCTGGGGCGGAGGAGAGCCCGGGCACTGGTGGATGTTTTCGGCACAGATCTGAAGTACGTGTCCCGGGATGATCTACTTAAAGTGGATGGTATAGGTCCAAAAATTGCGGATTCAATTATTAAAAGCTACCAATAATATAAAATTAACAATTAATTCAAAATTGAGGACACCTATGACTTTGAAACTTGAGGAACTAATTAAAACAGATGATAAATATATAAGGAAGGATAAACTACTTTCTATACTTAAATCAGAGGCTGCTCTGATTGATATTAGAATGATCATGAAGGCCACTGGATTTCTAAGAGAAGATGCCCGGTATATGCAATCCCCCTACCGGGAGGACTATATTGAAAGATTCACCAAGGCATTCTCAAATAGAATAAAGGATATAAAAGATGATAAGGAGGAATATAAAGGTAATGTGGATGTTTCTAAATTAAAAGACTTTTTAAAAGTACTGGATATCCAGGAGAAAGAGGCTAAAGTTGAAGATGAGCTCTGTTTCCTGAAAATAGCCCGAGTGGTTGCCATTTACACCACCTTCATTATGGAAGTGTCTATCCATCCAGTAGGAACCAGTTTCCCTGGGGGATTCAAGTTAAAACTAGAGAATAATAAATATCTATGCCCGGTTAAGGAGAAACAGATGAAGAATCCCAGTGCCCTCTGCCAGTTCTGCGTGTCAAAACAGGATCCAGAAGCAGCATAATTACCGGTATGGACATACAAAATTTAGAAAGTCAAATAATTTTTTTTATGGAGAAAAATATAATTTTGGTTTCCATATTAAATTAGATAATCTTAGATAGGACTGTTTAAGTAAAAATAACGAATTAATAAATTATTTACTTCCAATTGTGGTTGAGCAGGCAAATCTAGGGGTGCAGATTAGATTTATTGTTTGATTTTCCAGTTTTCTTTCGCGGATGTTTTCCATCAACACGATCTTTTCCTGGTATTTATTCCAGGAGATGTACTGAATGTTATCCCAATTTTTAATGGTATTATTCAGATTTTTACCGGTCTTACGAATGTACACTGATTTAATCAATGGTTTTTCCTGTAATTTAATATCAGGATAATTTGATGATCTGATCTGTTCAACCCAAGTTTTAAAGCTATTTCTTCTATCTGGAAGAGGAGTAACTGGTAATGTCTTCTTCATAGTATCAATATAATTATTATGAAGGTTAAGGGTATATATACTTTTATTTTAACATCTATCCAGAAAACAGGAAGCCATGTCCCTGGTCTTCGGGCTGGAACTTTCAAGCTGGTCTTTCACAAACTCCATGATTTTTTCTTTATCTGGTGCATCTGGATAGATCTTCCTGAGGGCTTCTATGGCATATGCTTTCACCAGTTCCTTCTGTTTACCCTGATGGATGTTTTCTATGTTTAAGAGTTTTTCAATAATTCTTTCTTGGAGTTCTGGTTTATTTTTTATGATGATTGGTGAATTTGCCGCCACATGAGAGGCATTCATCACTTTATCTCCACCAAGAATTCCATAGTAATCATCAAATATTTCCAAGAATTTATTATCATCATCCACCCGGGTTAGGTTGGCCAGGATGTAGATGGCTATAAATTTATGGTAGTTGTTGGGGCTCTTCAGCATATCTGCAAAATAATTCCAGTGTGGATATAGAAATTCCGGTTCCTCCTCACTTATAATTAATAGAGTCCGGTAACTGTTTGATCTGATGGTGTTGTCCTTGGATTTAATCTCTCTTAGAAGTTCAGCGAATAGTTCTTCATCTATAAGTGCATCCTGGGCTAACTGATCCACATCCACCAGTTTATCAGCTAAATCATGATTTTTCATACTTGTTCTCCAAAACTTTCAATAAATTTTTTACTCATGATCTGGTAGTAGTTCTTTTGCCTTCACTGCACGGTAGGTTTTACCTTTATAGTTCACCGGACATGGAATGGCTCCTTTGGGACAGAATGAGGTACATCTAAGGCAGTACTGGCATTGGTTAAGGTGTTTGGGGGATCCGTCCTCATTTAGTAGGATGTTGTTGATGGGACATAATTTATAACATATCTGGCATTTACTACATTTTTCGCCATCAGTTTTCAGATGGAGTAATCTCTGGTTAAGTTTGGTTTCTGTAAATTTTAAACCAATTAATGATGTGTAGTAAACAGCATCTGAGAGCAGGGGAACTCTTCCCCATTTTGTTTTACCTTTAATCAAGGCTTCCGCATATTTCTCAGCCTTTTTAATCCCCTTTTTAACCTTCTTTTTACTGGTCTTATCATCCTCGATATAAAAAATATTAGGGGGCATAATAATCTCACAGGCACCAGTAGGGTGATATCCTTTATTTTTCACGATCTCCCTAACCGGTCCTACTATTCCCCCTGAAAAGCCAGCTAGAGTATCCACCATAAATATTTCTGTACCGCTAGCTGGGGGCAGAGATTTTATAAACTTCCAGACAAAATCATATGTGGATAGCTCTGCTACAGGAAAGCCCAAACCAATTATATGTCCTGGATTAACATCTTCAGGACGGGAATCCTCAATTTTAAAGAGTTTTACGGATATATCATGATCTTTGAAGACTTCCCCCATCCTCTGAACAACCAGGTGGGTGTTTCCAGTTCCGGAAAAATAGTAAAAATCTATTGGTTTATCCATCATTTAATTCATCTTCCAGATAGCATTGAATGGGAACTAGTTTTTAGATTCCGTTTATTTTATAAAATCAGGACTTTAATATTCATTTTGTAAAATTTAATGGGTTAAATTAAAAGAAAAAAAATAGTTATTTATCCTCCGCCGTCACAGAGCTCTGAACTCATATCTACGTCTTCTAACTGTTTTTTAAGACTCACCGCTTTTTCTACTTTGTCTATATCTTTCCTATGTCTTCCTCTGCGGCGTATTCTTTCATATTCATGCTGGTTTATTAGCTCTAGAAATTCACTGTTGTACCAGAGTTTTGTGGTGTCTACTTGGGCCCAGGTCCCTTCATCATCTTCTTTCACGTCCAGAACTTCTCCGGCACTTCCAGTTCCAGTGTATCTGACATGGGAGCCTACTCCAATACTTTTTCCAGTTGCATCCACTACCATAAGCATCCCCCTAAAAAGGTTTTTTATTCAATCTAAGAACATAAAGATTTGATTTCATAATTTTAGAGACTTTTTCTCCTCTTCATCAGAATCTTTAACCCCTCTAACCTGATTTTTTTTAATATTCAAAAGCAAGTAATCTCCCACCTCTTGAATTTCTGCCGGGGTAACGAACAGATCCGTCTTTCTAAGACCAAATTCCCCAGTAGATATTTGAATTCCGGTAATTACCGCTTCTTTTGGTTCTATAATAACGTCAGATACTTTACCTATTTCCATTGCTTCATTATCAACTACTCTTCTTCCTAAAAAATCTGTTACCTTCATGATTACACCCATTTAGATATTCTGTTTTAATAGTTATATATTTTTTATCAAACCTTTCATATTCTTACAAATACTTAAAATAGTACTGTTCATTAAATTTGAAAAAACAGATTTTTTTCTGGAAAAATTATTTAGAATCATGTGCACATAACTTTCACTATGAAATATTCTTTAAAAATATTCAGCATCTTCGGAATACCAGTGGAACTCCATATATCCTTCCTTCTGTTAATGCTGGTCATATATCTGGTTGCTCTTTTTAATCTCATACCGGGAGTGGATTTAGTGGTGGCTGTGCTCATCACCCTTCTTTTTATCACTGTTGTTTTACATGAGTTAACCCATTCTTATGTAGCCAAGAGATACGGGGTGGAAATTGAGAGGATAGTCCTACTGCCTATTGGTGGGGTTTCAGCCATGAAGGAGCTGCCACGAGATCCTCGTCAAGAGTTAAGAATAGCCCTGGCCGGCCCCCTCACCAACCTGGTAATTGCAGCGGTTCTTTATCCCCTTTTCTTACTTCTGGGTAATACATTATCACCAAGTCTGAGTTTCCTGCTTTACAACTTCATCCTCTTGAACCTGCTTCTTGGGGCTTTTAATTTACTACCTGCATTTCCTATGGATGGTGGCAGGGTATTAAGAGCGTATCTGGCTGAAAGAATGAATTTTATCCGGGCCACAGAAATGGCTGCGTCCATCGGCAAACAGTTAGCCATAGTAATGGCCATCATAGGCATATTCTTCAACCCCTTCCTTATCTTCATCGCCATATTCGTATATCTGGGAGCAGACCAGGAATCCAAGATGGTGTTGATTAACACCCTTCTTGAGGGTATAAATGTCCGTGACATAATGACCGGTGAAGTAAAAACAGTTAAACCATCCGATACAGTGGATATGGTTATGAAAACCATGTTCCAGCATAAACACATGGGATATCCTGTATATCAGAATGGAGATCTACTGGGAATTATCACATTCCATGACCTCTCCAGAATTCCGGAAGAAGAAAGAGGCCAGCCAGTGGAAAACTATATGACCCGGGAGTTATTGGTAACCCGACCAGAAGAAGATGTGGCAACTATACTGGAGAAGATGAACAGCCATAATGTGGGCCGGCTGCCGGTGATGGAAGAAGAAAAATTAGTGGGAATAATCTCCAAGACAGATATCATGAAAGCTCTGGAGATGAGGAAAAAACTGGCCGATAAATAAGAAGAAACTTTGGCAAATATATATTATTTTTAAAGATCAAAATTTAGAATCAACTTTTTTATTAGGGAGCTAATCAAGAATGCAAGAAGCATACCAATACCTGATTGATGAGATAATAGAAGGCCGTATCCAGAACAGCAAAGACTTGGAAAAGGCCAAACACCGGGCCTGTCGGGAATTCAAACTTCTTCAGTTTATAAGCAACGCTGATATTTTGAAAAATGCTACTCCAGAAGAAAGGGTTAAGATAGCTCCAATAATTAAAAAGAAGCCCACCCGCACAGCATCAGGGGTGGCGGTGGTGGCGGTGATGTGCAAGCCACACCAGTGTCCTCATGGGAGATGTTTGTACTGTCCAGAGAGTAGTAAGGCCCCTCCAAGTTACACCGGAGAGGAACCAGCCGCCCTTAGAGCCAGAAGATACCATTTCCATCCCTATCTTCAGGTTTACAACAGGCTCTTGCAGCTTGAGAGTATAGGCCACCCCCTGGATAAAGTGGAGCTGATCATCATGGGGGGAACCTTTTCATCATCAGATCTCTGTTATCAGGAATGGTTTGTAACCAAATGCCTGGAGGCTCTTAATGATTTCGGGTTAAAGAGAGATTTCAAAGACAAACAGGGGTTAAACAAATATGAGGGTTATTCAGAGGTTCCTGAGGGCTTTTCCTATCTGGATGATGTACAGATTTATAATGAAAAATCAAAAGTCCGATGTGTGGGTATGACCTTTGAAACCCGCCCCGACTACTGTAAAGCTCAAGATATTGATAGAATGCTCAACATGGGAGTTACCCGGGTAGAACTGGGAGTACAAACTATATACAACTTCATATACAGCCGTATAGGGCGAGGACACCGGGTGGAAGACGTTGTAGAATCAGCACGCCTACTCCGGGATTCCGGAATCAAAGTGGCCATGCATATGATGCCTGGTCTCTTTGCAGACCAGAAAAGAGATCTAAGAATCTTCAAACGTCTGTTTAATGATGAAAGATTTAAACCAGACATGCTTAAGATATATCCGTGTCTGGTTACTGAAGGCTCAGGTTTACATGAATTATGGGAACAAGGGGAATATCAGCCGTACAGCACCCAGGAAGCGGTTGATTTAATTGTTCAGATAAAGAAATTACTCCCTAAATGGGTTAGAACCATGCGAATCCAACGGGATATACCATCACCCCTCATCGAAGCCGGTGTTAAGAAATCCAACTTGGGAGAACTGGTTTATAAAAAATTGGATCAGGCGGATATCAGCTGCCATTGCATTCGCTGCCGAGAAGTAGGACACCAAGTACTTTCAAATAATAAAAAACCGGAACTAGAATATATAAAACTTCAAAAAGAGGTGTATAAGGCAGGAAGAGGAGAGGAGATATTTATATCCTATGAAGATATAAAAAATGATATATTAATCGGATTTTTAAGACTGAGAATACCCTCACCCAATCCTCATCGACCTGAGGTGGATGATAAAACAGCGTTGATAAGGGAATTACATGTCTATGGCTCCATGGTTCCATTAGGAGATAGGAAAGAAGATCTATGGCAACATCAAGGATATGGTGTGGGGCTTTTAGATGAAGCAGAGAATACTGCTGCTGAGCTATATGATAGAAAGAAAATACTAATTAACAGCGGCATCGGAGTCCGGAATTATTATAAGAAAATTGGATACGGAAAAGAAGGCCCTTATATGGCGAAATATGTAAGATAAACAACCTTGAATGCAAGAAATATAATGAATAAGCCTTTAAATACAAGATAAAAAAATAAGCCCTTAAGTGCTAGAAATATAAGAAATAAACCCTTAAACCATAAACAATTAAGGGTTTAAGGAATTGTTCATTATGATTAAC
>JAJRAE010000037.1 GCA_028682985.1 Methanobacterium sp. | reverse complement strand
GAATTGATGTTAACCCCATTTAGAAAGGCTAAAAGAAATATAACAATAAATATCGCTGGTATGGCGAATACCAGTACTTTGGTTACTGATACCCTGGATTTTTCTATTCTAAGCAGTTCCATTATAAGTGGTATCTTCTCTGGGTGGTCCATGTACTCTTTTATCCCGCTTTGATGTCCTGCTCCCACCACAGCCACAACCTGTCCTTCTGGGATGTCCAGCAGCATACGGGCCATGTAGGCATCCCTTTCATCCACCAACACATGGTAGGCTTTAGGTGACATGTCCTGGAAGTATTCCATAACCTCGGCCAGGGTGTCCCCCTCCTTGATCTTCTCAATATCCTCTAATTCCTCGTCACTGGTGAAGAAGGAGGCTATTAGGCCGTAGGCAAATTTCATCTTCTCCCAGAAGCTCATCTGGTTTAAAGCTCTTTTCAGGGTGATCTGGATATCACGATCAATGAGGGCCACCTTAGCACCCACTTCTTCGGCTGCTTCAATGGCTGCCAACATCTCTGCCCCAGGCTTAACACCTACATCTTCTCCTATCTTCTTCTGCATATAGGAGAGGAAGCCGCTAACCAGAAACATTGTTAACTGGTCGCTCTTAATAATCTCCCTGATGTTGAATTCCTTTTCGGTTTGCTGGCCGGATGCTTCATTTTTAAGATTGTTGTAGCGGTTCCAGTCCAGTTCAACAGCCACTACATCTGGCTGCATTTCCAGGATGGTTTCTTTAACCTCTTCTATGCTCTTACTTGAAACATGGGCGGTTCCAATGATTTTCAGGGATTTGGGTTTTTCATCAGATTCTATAGAATTAATCTTTTTTAAATCTAATTCCATGTTACTACTCTTTTGTTCTTCTGATCCCATATCATTGCTCTTTCTTTCAGATTCCATTGTCACATCATTTTATAGTTTTGTAATAGTTCCATCTTTATAGATGGGTACTGTATTATATATATCTCTTTTAAGGCAGAATTTCACGTCATCAAAAAGTCCTAGAGAACGAAGTCCCTGAGCTGAATTTGAATTTAGAACAGCATCATCAACTTTATCCGGATATTTGGAGGCCATAACAGCGGCCAGGGCGTATTCATCCAGTTCATTATCAGATAGATGTGATATGATCTCGCCGGCGCACAAAAAATCTTCAATTGCGAATTTTCCTCTTACACCAGCCATAACCACCTCTATATGATTATTTGCTAGTTCTTCTGATTTCATTGCTAGAGATCGGCAGTTTAAGAAAGAACCAATCAGTACTGTGGAGGCATGCATATCTTCCAGGATACGGGTGCCATTAGATGTAGTTATTACCAGTTCATCACCCTCTAAATCTTTTATTTCCACAGGTGAGTTACCAGCGTCAAAACCCTCTATCTTAGCCCCATCTCTTTCACCGGCCAGGATTGCTCCATGTATTTCAGATAATCTCTTTGCCTCATCGATCTCTCTAATAGGAATCACCCTCATAAATCTCTGCAGAGCAGTGGTGATGGTGGAGCTGGCTCGCAAGGCATCAACCATAATTGACAAGTCTTTAGAATAAGAATGGTCTAAACTAATAGAAACTTTCATATAAACACCTAAAAATAATAGAAAAAATTAGATAAAAAAATCCTTAAAACTTTGTTCTGAGATCAAACTGATGAATTGGAATTCAAGTAAAATACTGTTTAAATTGTTAAATATTTGTTTAAACTTTCTCGGCGAAAGCAAATCTCCTTCTTACAGAAGTTACTCTTACTTTTACCTCGTCACCTACTTTTGTGTCTGGCACAAAAACAACAAATCCTTCAATTCTGGTTATGCCGTCACCTTCTTTACCCACATCTTCAATTTTTACTTCGTATTCTTCTCCTTCTTGAATAGGAGCAGTCTTCGGACCTTCATCTGTTCTAAACAATTCATTCACATCCTTAGACCAACATAAAGCGGTCTTGTAAATATTATTTTGTTAAACAAAATATATAAATACTTTGGTAAAATCCTTAGTTTATGGAAAAAAATTTTTTAAAAGGTCATTTTAAGGAATTTTAAGGGTTTTAAACAAAAATTCCAGATTTAATATTAGGAAAACTATTAAATTTATTGGCACATATTTGAATTATATAATTACATTTCTACTAGTAGGTATCTTAAAATGAGAGCAGCAACCACACCCATGTGTAAGCAGGTGTTAGATCTAGCAGGGGTTCTTGAATTCGAAATAATGAGAGACGATAAAGATATAAAAGCAGATATAGTCTTCACGCTGTCAGAAACTAAGATACCATCAGCATCATCTACTAAATATGTTAAACTGAAATTGAACACGTATAAACAGATTGAGGAAAGTGTAAAATTGGTATCAGAAATATTAAACACCACACCAATAAATGAACACTTAAATCTGAGTTCAAGAGATCATCATAGAGAAGATTATAGAAATTTGCGCCTGAAAGTCCATACAAATTTCATAAGAGAAATAGTGGAAGACCTGGAATTTCAAGTAGTAGAAGAAGATTATGATTATCTGGTATATCCGGACTACCTGAGGACTGAATTAGAGGAAGAAATAAAAGAATTGGGTAAGAGGGCTATTGAGCTGCCATCACATAAGAACGCACCAAAAGATCCTATTAAGAGAGCTGAATTAAGATATAAGGTTCTGGAGAATAGTATATGTACGAAAGGTTTTCTTTCGGATTAACCGGTTTCTTACAGTGTTTTTGTATCAATTTGTTCCAATAAGTAAGAATTTTTTTATTTAAGACGAATTTAGCAGTTTTTAAATATTCAAATTAAGGTTAATTAATCGGGATTCTTTAATTATTTATTATTTCCTGAACCCGCCCTACTTTTCCATCCTTTAATCTCACTTTTATTCCGTG
This sequence comes from Methanobacterium sp., assembly GCA_028682985.1. Taxonomy (GTDB): domain Archaea; phylum Methanobacteriota; class Methanobacteria; order Methanobacteriales; family Methanobacteriaceae; genus Methanobacterium_A. The sequence goes on along the minus strand of JAJRAE010000037.1, from coordinate 156 downwards.
AGGATGGAATGATGAATTAGTAAGCACATCTTTAACTATTCCCCTAGTTCTTTTACCTGTATGTTGATCTTTTTTCAATACAATCACTACAAGAAACCCTGATTTAATATTCTTCCTATACTGTCCTTCCATTGGTTAACCTTTAAAAAATTATTT
>JAJRAE010000229.1 GCA_028682985.1 Methanobacterium sp. | reverse complement strand
TACTTTTTTTAAAACTACTGTTAGTAATTCAGGGATGTAGAGATATGGAAGACACTTACGAAACCATTCGGAAACATAAATGGAAAATAATTCTATCATTTGCTCTAGCATTCTTCATAATCTTCGCCATCACCATAGCTGTTGGTCTGGGAGATACCATAAATATTCTGATGAGCGCTAACTGGTATTTCATAGGCCTGAATATTCTTCTAGAGGCTGGAATCTTTTTGGTATGGACTTATAGGTGGAAATTGATATTACTGACAGTGAATGAACGCATACCATATAAAAGTCTTCTGGTCATGCTTTTAGCCAGTACATTTGGTAACAACGTGACACCGGGAGCGGCGGGCGGTGAACCTTTACGTGCTTATTTATTAAGCGCTACTAAAAATACTCCATTTGAGATTGGCTTTGCATCTTCCACTGCAGACCGGGTTTTTGAATTCTTTCCCTTTGTAGTGATATCTATTTTCGCTGCTTTTTTCATTCTTGGATGGGAAATACCCATATGGACTAAATTAATTGTCTTTGTAATGATACTGGTATCTCTATTTTTCTTTGGTATCGTTTTATATGCGGTTTATAGGAAAGAAATTGCGCAAAGAGTTATTATAAGATTAATGAAATCTATATACCCTTTTTTTATTAAGTTGGCTAAGAGCGATTTGTCTCTGGTTGAAATAAATGAAAAAATAGTATATTACATAAATCGTTTTTCTAAGGGATTTCTACAGGTGGTTAAGGATAGGAGAATTTTTATCATCGGTTTTTTCCTATCATTTTTTATGTGGGGTCTGGATATTGTCCGCTTCTATGTTTGTTTCATCACTATCGGAGTTTACCCCCCACTAATCCCCCTCATTATAATATACACCATTGGAATTTTAATAATGCTGGTACCTCTTCTTCCTGGGTCCTGGGGAATTAGGGAAGCCATCATTGTGGGTTTATTTGCAGTGGTGGGTGTGGCTGGTGATGTGGTGATTTCCGCCAGTTTAATTGACCGTTTTGTCAGTTATATATTACCTACTATAATTGGGGCTATTGCTGCCCTTTATTATGGAAAACAAATCAAACAGTTCAGGGAAATTGAAACTACCCACCCCTAAGTATATAAATGTTTATTATATAATATTTAATTTTATCGAAATATTTAAATAGTAGTTCGTAATTAATATAGTATATAAAAGTTTCGGTTTGATGCATGAAGACGTTAGGTAAAATATCACACATCTCCAATAGGGGCCGGTTGATCGTTAGATCCAACCAGACACCTGGTTTTGGAATGGCTATTTTTTTAAAAAATAAGGAAAGAATTGGTTCAGTTAGCGATGTGTTTGGACCTACCAAAGAGCCCTACATATCCATAAAAGTCCATGCAAAAAATTCTAAAAAACCTGAATATCGAGTTGGAGAGACTCTTTATGTGTCATCAAAAATCAGTAAAAATAGGGGGCGAAGGAAACGAAGGAAGAAATAAAACAGGAAGTATCTGGTAAAGAAGTAAAGCCAGAAGTCTCAGAAAAAGAGCAGATGAGACAGGAAGTATCAGAGATCGAAAAGATAGAGACAAAATGCCCAGAATGTGACTCAGAAAAACTTATAAACGACCATGAACGTGGAGAAATTGTCTGCGGAGCCTGTGGTCTGGTAATTGACGATAACCTGGTTGATATGGGACCCGAATGGAGGGCATTTGACCATGAACAGAGGGATAAAAGAACCAGGGTAGGTGCACCAATAACCTACACCATTCACGATAAAGGTCTCTCCACCATGATAGACTGGAGAAACAAGGACATTTACGGAAGGGATATACCCGCCAGAAACCGAGCCCAATGGTACAGACTGCGAAAATGGCAGAGGAAAATCAGAATATCCGGCGCAACCGAGAGAAACCTGGCATTTGCATTAAGCGAGCTGGACAGAGATTCATCCAGACTGGGGCTGCCTAGAAGTGTGAGGGAAGCCGCATCTGTAGTTTACAGAAACGCTGTGGAAAACAAGCTTATTAGAGGAAGAAGTATAGAAGGAGTAGTTGCCGCATCCTTATATGCAGCCTGCCGGAGATGCAACGTCCCCCGAACATTAGATGAAATAGCAGAAGTCTCCCGGGTAAGTAAGAAAGAAGTGGGAAGAACCTACCGGTTCTTAACCAGAGAACTGAATATAAAACTACCCCCCACGTCGCCAGTGGATTATGTACCTCGTTTCGCCAGTGAACTAAACCTCTCCGGAGAAGTGCAATCCAAAGCAATTGAAATAATAGAAAAAGCCATGGAGAAGGGACTTACCTCAGGAAGAGGACCTACCGGTGTGGCAGCCGCTGCATTATACATCGCATCAGTTCTTCTTGGTGAGAGAAAAACTCAAAGAGACGTAGCAGACATTGCGGGAGTTACCGAGGTCACCATCAGAAACCGTTACAAGGAACTTACCGAACAACTGGACATGGGCGTCACCTTATAAAATCTATAGGCCCTAATTTGGGGTCAAAAATATTTTTTTTTATTTATTAAAACAATACACTGATTTTTTTAGATGGATCAATTCCTTTTAAATTAATAACACAGATTATATTATCCAGCACATATAACCTAAATATGTCCAATTCTAATTATATAAGGAGCGCAAACAAATGAGTGAAGATAACGTTAAAGCCACTTTAGACGGGCTTTTAAAGGTAATACAGACTGATAATGTGATTGGAGAACCCATTGAAAGTAATGGGAAGACTTTAATTCCCATAACCAGGATCGGGTTGGGCTATGCGTCTGCCCAGGGCCAGAGCAAATCCGGGAGGAGTGCTCAGGGAACCGGTGCTGGTGGTGGCGCTGCAGTTGAACCCATCGCCTTTGTGGTTATAGATGAAAAAGCAGAAGAACAGATCAAAGTGGTGCCTTTAAAATCACAAGAACCCTTAAATACGGCGATAAGTGAGATAAGTGAACTTGCACTGGAATTCCTTAATGAATGGCGGGAAAGACAGCGCAAAAATGAGGAAAAAAGGGAAGAGATGAGGAAGGGACTGGAAGATATAGTCTCCCCTTAAAAAAATTATTTTTCTAAAATCTTAAACCAGGCTTAACTCTTAAAAAAAGGGTATTAATATACCTTAAAGGAAAAGTTCTTAAAACAGCTTACCTCTCAACATGAAAAATAGCCAAACCAGTATAAATACTGCAAAGAGGATGTAAAGGAAAGTTTTGGTTCTTTTAACTTTTTTCTGATTTTCAGTGATTATTTGCTGGCAGCGTGGTGAACAGTAACGTTCACTCATAGGCATGGGTGTGCCGCAGCCGGGACAATGTTTGTGAGGTTCTACAGTCATATTTTCACCATTAATTTGTGTTCTTACAAAAATTCAACAAATGTATTTTTAAGTTATAGCTACTCTTTATTAATCATTACTTTTCTATGTTATTCACATGATCATATACATCATTTTTTAATATCTATTTCAAAACTTACTTTTTCGATATTCTATACTATTTTTAACCGGGTATGATGGTAGTTCCAATATTTTCAAAAACCGCTTTTAATATGTTCTCCGGTTCTTTTCCATTAACAATCCTGGTTTTTATATTTGACCTTTTTATGATTCCGATAGCTGTTCTATCAAAGAATTCGTAAGTTCCTGCCTTAGTATCCTTATTAGAGAGCATATCCATCATATTGGAAGCTGTTATTTCCTTGATCATAACTGCATCTTCATATTTATGGGGATCTTTATCATACAATCCGTCCACTGAAGTGGCGTTGATCAATAGATCAGCACCAACAAACTCTGCCAGTATACTTCCCACTGCATCAGTGCTGTGTGCCGGTTCTGTACCACCCATAACTATTAATTTTCCTGCTTCAGAGTATTCCATGGCTTCTCTGAAGTTATGGGGTACTTCTGGGAAGGCCAGATCTCCCAGGGCCATGATAAGGAGCCTGGCGTTCAGGCGGGTTACATCAATACCCATATCATCACAAAGGGCTTCAGAAGCCCCCAAATCCCGGGCCATGCTTATATATTCCCTGGCAGGTTTACCACCACCCACCACCACATACAGTTTATGTTCAGTGTTCAACTGGGAGATAATCTCCGAATACTCTTTGAAGTTTTTTGAATTATTATTTTGAACCAGAATAGAGCCGCCTATGGTTACCACAATTTTCATTAGATCACCCGCTATTTCCATTAACCAATCCAGATATTTAAATATCAATTATTATATAATTATCATTCCCATAGATTAATTAAAACCTGAGAAATATTATTTTTCTTATTTATCCCTAATTTTTGATAAACTTAATTCAGGAGTGATATTTAATATGTCAGAGGTATCATCAAAAGAGATATACGAGGTAAAAAGAACCCTGGAAGAACTCTCCCAAAAGAGGGGGAGGGGTACAGAACTCGTTTCAGTATACATACCTCCAGATAAGCAGATCAGTGATGTGGTAAAACACATGCGGGAAGAGTTAAGTCAGAGTGCTAATATAAAGAGCAAACAGACGAAAAAGAATGTGCAATCTGCCATTGAGGTAATTATGCAGCGCATGAAACTTTTTCCCAAGCCACCGGAGAAGGGACTGGTCCTATTTGTAGGGATGATTCCCAGGGGGGGTCCGGGGACTGAGAAGATGGAAACATATGTTTTCGAACCTCCAGAACCTGTGCAAACTTATATTTACCACTGTAACTCCGAATTCTTCTTAGAACCACTCCAGGAAATCCTGGCTGAAAAGGACATCTACGGACTGGCAGTTATCGACCGTAAAGAGGCCACCATAGCCGTATTGAGGGGTAAACGAATTGATATCATAAAGCACTTGACCAGCGGGGTACCAGGAAAGCATAAAGCAGGGGGACAGTCACAGCGAAGATTTGACCGGCTTATAGATCTGGCAGCACATGAATTTAAAAAAAGGATAGGTGAACATATGAACGATGCCTACCTATCCATACCCGATCTTAAAGGAGTTATTGTGGGCGGCCCGGGTCATACCAAAGAAGAGTTTGTAGAAGGGGATTATCTTCACCATGAAATTAAACAGAAAATTATCACTACTGTGGATACTTCCTATACCGGCGAATTTGGAATCAGGGAAGTCCTGGACAAATCCATGGATGTGCTAACTGAAATTGATGTAATGCGGGAGAAAAAACTTGTACAAAAATTCCTTCATGAACTGGTTGATGAAAATGGATTATCATCTTATGGAGAAGCCGAGGTAAGGCACAACCTGGAAATAGGTGCAGTTGAGGTTCTGCTTCTTTCTGAGGATCTAAAAAAGAAGAGGCTGATCTACCACTGCCCGGCCTGCAAGGGACAGACCAAAAAAACCACTGCAAAAGAAGCGGGGAACACTGAACTGCCCTGCCCAACCTGTGGTG
>JAJRAE010000163.1 GCA_028682985.1 Methanobacterium sp. | reverse complement strand
CAAATTTATCATCGATAACTTCTATGATAACACATTTTTCACCGGCTTCTCTACCTGCGAGTTTGATACATATTCTTCCAACTTCTATTGCTGGCATTCATAATCACCTTTCATTTTTTTTATTGTTTAAATTGTTTTATTTTTAATTTTTAAGATCTATTCTATTATATTTTTAATTCTTGAGCTGTTTTAAGTATGATATTAGCAATGCTTTCCGGGGGGAAGCTGTGGGTGTTTATAATTAAATCATAGATGTCCAGGTTTTTTATATTAATATGGTGTATTTCCCGGTATCTTTTAGCCTCACTTTCCCCTCTTTGAATGATCTCTTTTTTTACTATGGACAATGGTTTTCCCTCTCTCTGGCTTATTCGTTCAGCCCGTACATCCAGGGGTGCGTTGAAACATACCTTGAGATCGGCGTCAATGAAGTAAGCGGAAAGTCTTCCTTCCACTATGAGATCCTCATTCTGGCTGGCTATTTCAGCCTGCCTCTGATCTATTGCTTGGTCCACTTCTACGTTGTCCTCGGCATATTCACTGAACTGGAGGATGTCCATATCATTTTCACTGGCCATCTGGCGGAATATGTCACCTGCAGAGATATAGGGTATTCCCATTTTATCGGAGAGGATCTTGCTGGCAGTGGTAGTGCCGCTTCCAGCTACTCCGCCGATGGTTATTATCATCTAGGATCGGGCCTCTTGTTTGTAGATTTTACGGGTGCACTGTGAGCAGAGCTGTCCCCCGTATGGTCTGTTTGGCCTTTTCTTTGATTTGGATAGTTTTCTTATCTGATATGGTCTTCCCCGGGGGACAGAGTGTAGAAGGTTACCGCAACTGGCACATCGGTGCTTGGAGGGTTTTTTCTTCTTGTAATGTAATACTGTCTTGCCTCCTGGGGTTTTCGTAAAGGTTCTTCTGTAAGATCTTGATCTATATCTTAACTGTGGCATGTTATTTTTCTCCTATTAACTTATTTCATGTATTTTTTTTATTTTTAGACGGGTTAATAATATAATTGAATTTCAGTTACATTCCTCCTCCTTTAAGTCCAAGGAACTTCCTGAACACCATGGACATTGCAAAGGAGACCATTATGTACCATCCCAGCCAGCTGATGGTGGCAAAGGGTGTTACTACTCCTACCGGGTAGAATATGGAGGCTATCCACTGGAAGAATGGCACCAGGAATAAGTAGTAGCTAAAGGTGGGTAGCTGAACATAAAACTGTGTTATGAGGGGGTTTCCTGCCATCCAGTAGAATATGAGAATGATTGGTATGAATGTTACTATCATGGGTTTGAAGGAGTTGAACATCATCTCTTTCTGGATTTGCATGAATTTAGCCTGTTTCTTCTGCACTTCTTTCATTGCTTTGGGATCACCTGATTTCTGGGCTTTCATCATGTCCTGCTGGTATACTTTCATTTCTTTCTGCAGGTATTGTAGACGGTCCTGGTCCACCAGCAATTTGTTGGCCAGTGTGATCAGAAAGGCTACTATGGTGGCTATTATGAAAACCCCGATGATAGCTCCAAACATGGGATTGTTTGGATCATTTACCAGGGTTAGTAATGGATTAAGTAGTGGATTTAAAATCGGATTCAAAAAGTCGAAGCCTGCCATTTTATTTTTTCCTCATTTATTTTTTTTATAATTTTTATAAATTTATTTAAAGTGTATTCTTCATTTCCTCAACTGTTTCATCCAGCTGGTCATCATGATTCTGTATTATCTTTACTGTGGCTCCGGTTAATGCGGCATATGCCATGGAGACTGAACGGTTCATTTGCTGGTGCAGGTTTATGTCATCCAGTTTTTCCATGTCCCGAGTGCGGGTGGTATCGGTTATTCTCCGGAGTAGTATTTCATCACCATCTGCCTCGATTAGTACGAACTGGTCTGGTTTAAGTTCTTCTAAAACCCAGGGCGGTAGTCCTGGCAGAAAGCCTAGGGGTGTTTTTATGGTGCAGTGGGTGTCCACAATTATATTGTTTTCCAGTGCTCTTTTCCTTATGCTCTGGGCTGCTTCTCTCTGTACTTCTTTCTGCATATCTGGAGAAAGTTTTCTCATCTGATCTCTTTCGGTTACCAGATCCTTGCTCTTGGCTATTTCGAGCATCACATCTCCATAGTTTACATGTACATAGTCTAGGTCTACAAGAGCTCCTTTAAGAACTGTGGTACTTCCTGAGCCGGGAATTCCAGCAACTACTACTACCTTCATATCTTTTACCCCTGATATTGTTTTATTTATTTTTAATTTTTATCATGATTTGAATTGTAACTAATCACCCATGAATCTACGGAGCATGGGGTGCATGTCCATTAACTGTTCCTGGGCCAGTTCTTCATATAATCGGTATACGATACCCACTGTTAAAAGCACCCCAGTACCTCCTCCCAGTGCTCCTGTGAGGTCAGCACCAAAGGCTAAGAGCCCTACAAATGCCCCACCCATAATGGTGATGGCTGGTATGTACTTTTTAAGGATCCTTTCAAACTGCCCTCTGCTACTTCTAAATCCAGGGATCTGCATACCCATATCGTATAACTGTTTAGATACCTGTTTTGGTCCGATTCCACTGAGCTCAACCCATAGCCAGGCGAATAAGACACATGATCCAATGAATACTATTGCATAGAACAGTACCTGTAATGGGTTGGTGAATATTGTACTGAGTGTTGGTATAGTTAGCCACAAAGCCAGTCCACTGACTGCCTGTCCATTGGATATGGTTCCGAAGATTGGGAATCCCAGTTTCTGGAACAGGGTGGCAAATAATTGTACGTTTAACAGTAATGCGCTGGTCAGTATAACTGGCATATTACTGGCGTATATGAATTTAAGGGGATATTTTCCTCGAGCGCCTTTAACTCCACCATATGAGAGGGGTATCTCCACCCTCATACTCTCAGCATAGACCACAACCAGGAATACCACTATCACTGCTAATACCGGTATCAGTAGGCTGAAGTCCGGTTGGCTGGTGGTTAATGTATATAGGAAGTGGGGTATTGCACCGGAAGGCACACCGGGAGATGTTGGAGATGAAAGGAAGTTGAATGTTCCCACGATTATGGTCTGGGCAACACCGGCTGCAATGAACAGTCCTACACCGCTACCGAATCCCCATTTGGATACTACTTCATCCAGGAAGATTATCAATATTCCTCCTATGGTTATTTGGAGTATTAAAATCCAAGCTAACTCTGGAGATGTTGGTGCAAGGGCACCGGTTAATACCAGTACACTTCCTTCAAATACTGTGAATATTATAGCAAGAAGTTTTTGAGTTCCCTGGAATAAAACTTTATCCCTTGGTTGGGATAAGTCTAGTTTGATTATTTTACCACCCACTAGAAGCTGTAGTATGATGGATGCTGAAACTATGGGTCCTATACCCAGGGTAATGATTGATCCAAAACTACCGGCCAGAACAGCTCTTAACTGTGCAAACTGATCTACTGCAGTTGCGCTTAAACCGAACAGTGCTACCTGACCCAATATGAAGTACAGTATCAGTATTACTCCGGTCCATTTGAGTTTTTCTTTAAAAGGCACCCGGTAATCAGGTGACCCTACCTGGGGGAGTAATGTGAATATGGGCTCCAGTTTTTCAATCAAATCTATGTCACTCCTTGCTTTGTGATAATATTTTTTAAACTATTAAATGGTTTCTGCTTTTCCGCCTGCTTCTTCTATTTTGCGTACTGCAGATTCTGAGAATTTAGGGGATTTGATGATGACTGGCTTGTTTATTTTGCCTTTTCCAAGAACTTTGTTGTATCCCAGCTGGGTGACATCCAATACAATTTTTCCTTTTTCCTTGGTAGCTAATCCCTGGACCACCAGATCATCCAGTTTTTCATCCAGGAATGCCAGGTTCACTGGTTTAAAGTTGTATATGGTTTTCTGGGGCCTTTTAAATCCATACTTTCCATAGTGGTTGGGGTCGTATTTAACAATCCAGGACCACATATGTTTGTGTCCACCAGCCATACCTCTTCCACCACGGTGACCTGCTCCTCTCCTTTTTTTAGAGGAACCTCCACCTATGGTTCGTGAACCACGTAGTTTCCTTATTTTTCGTGTTTTTCTAATCATGACAAATCAACTCGAAATACTATAACATCTTTTTTATTAAGTCTTCTATTTTCTCCCCTCGGTATCCCAGGGTTCCATCTTCATTGAAGGCTCTCCTGGTGTTTTTGTAACCTTTGCGGGGCGGGTGTAATCTGAAGATTGGTTTTAAACCGTTATCTTCCAGTTTTTCTCCGGCAAATATTGCTTTAGATAATTCTTTAACTGATTTATGGGAAGTGTTTTCTTTTAAGTATTCTTCTGTGAGTTTCTGGCCCCCGGGTAGTCTTCCTCTTTTGGTTATGACTTTGGTCAGGGTGTCTTCCTTTATTTCTCCCCATGTTATGTAATCTTTTGATTTTTGGAGCATTCCCTTGTAGCTGGGGTTTTCATCGAGTATGACAACATGGTTGATCCGGTTAAGTCTTAACATCTTCATGGTGTCCGCTACCTCCCCTTTTACACCTGTGGTGCCCCGTACTCTTATGGCTGCAAACATTTATTTTTCACCTGTAATTATTTATTTTGTAATTTTGAGATTTTATTTTGTATTTACGCATTGAATAGTTTATTTTATGCATTTCTATAGTTATTCTGCGCATTCCACTCCCAGATTCTTGAGATCAGATTTTTTGGCCTTAACTCTGCTTAACTGTTTAAGTGCTTCGAAGACCGCTCCTGCGAAGTTTATAGTGGTCTGGGTTTGTCCTTTAGTATCTGACCATACATCGTCTATTCCGGCCAGTTTGAGGATTGTTTTCCCAACATCTCCTATGACCAGTCCCACTCCTCTTGGTGCTGGTATCAGAGTTAACTTTACGCTTCCTACTTTGCCTTCTACTTTGAAAGGTACGGTGTGTTCTTTTCCACAGACACATCCCCAGTCTCCGCATCCTCGACGGACCTTAATGATGTTGTACTTAGCATCGTCCACTGCTTTTCTTATTGCGGGACCTACTTCTTTTGCTTTTCCCTGGCCTAATCCTACATATCCGTCTTTATTTCCAACGGCCACTATAACCCGGAAGTTAACTTTTCGTCCGGATTTATGCATCCTCTGGACCAGGTTAACATCCATTACTTCTTCTTCCAGGTCTGTTAATAATGCGTTTATGATTTCCAGTTCCATAATGGGAAGGCCTTTATCAAATATGTCGTCTATGTTGGTGATGGTTCCTTCCTTAACCATACGCCCCAGGTTGGTTTTTGGCTCCCATTCTACCATGTCATTGTTCATGATAATTCCTCTTCTATCTTTTCTTTAATGGCTGTAAAGTGTTCAGGAAGTTTTGATGGTTCCAGTCCTTTTTCCATGTACTTTGAGAATTTCTGTTTAATGTCCTTCTCGCTGAGTGCTTCACCGTACTGAGCAATATGTTCACCGTTTATTCTCTCGGATGCGGGTATGACTGATTCATTGTGTGGAATGTCCAGTCCGGCATCCACTGCACCCTTAAGTACTGCGTAGATCTTGGAACCTTTGAATGATGTTTTCAATCCAATATCCAGTGTGGCCTCGTTTATTTCCTTCTTCAAGGCCCGTTTTCCACATAAAAATCCGGTTAGGTAGGCTGCTGACAGGTTTTTTCCACCTGCTTTCCATCCCAGTTTCTCCAGTTCTTTGGAGTTAACCGACACCAGGGTTTCATCTCCTTTCTGGTTTATAGTGACCACTTGAGCTATAATATGCTTATTGGAAATTCTCACCACAAATCTGTGTTTGTTCTGTCCTATAAGCTTTAATCTGGCTTTATAATCTGTTTTTCCTTCTTTTCTTCTTTTAAATGCTAATTTGTATCTTGAACTATGTGCCATAAATTTATCCCCCGATTTTATCTTAAAAGGTCATGATCCCGGGCATATGTTTTCATGTATGATTTGCTTCGGAATGCACCACCTTTAGCCATCCTATAAAGCTTACGATAAGTGGTTTTATTTATTTCCCGGTTTTCTCTCATATCCTTTAAATCAGTTCTTAAGGCCCTTATGGTGGTCATCCATGCTTTCTTTTTGGGGTTTCTGGCCCCTTTAGCACCTTTTATACTTCCATGGCCTTTTCTTCGTCCTTTCTTTTTCTGTGCTGCGATTTTCTTTGATCGATAGCTGCTGATCCCTGTTTTTGGTTTGGCTTTAATAACTCCGTTATTTATGAGCTGTTTAATACCCTCTCTGGTTATGGCCCTTGATACTTCCTCAGTATTTTCGGGATCTATCCAAACCCGGTTTAAGCCGACTTTTAGAACATCTGCAGCTATTCTTTTTTGAGTAGTAAGATTCAATTATATACCTCCCAAATGCCCCTAAATAGTTGGGGGCTGCATATTAATTTTTTATTTTTTTTAATCTGACAAGCAGATTAAATGCGTGTAATTAAAGAAATTTATTTCTATTAAATTTCCTTATTAAATATTTTAATTCCTAATTCCTGTGCTTTTTCAAGCATTTTTTCCTTTTTTCTGCTGCCTACTTGGGCACTGATCCTGCCTGCCTGTGTTTCCGGGTTCAATTCTTCCAGTTCCCTAATGTTTGAAACTAGTATGTCTTGGTAGCCGGATGGATGCAGTCCTCTGGTTTTTTTAGGAGAGCCGTATCCAATTGAGGGCATGGCTGGTTTCCTGGCCTCGTATCTTCTTCTTTTGCTGGTTTTTCCCCGGGCTTTTCTCCATTTGTCTCCCAGTTTTTTGTATCTATGCCATTCCTGTCGTTTGAAATGTGGTTTTTTCATTTTGGATCATCCTTCCTTGCTTATCAAGTATATTCCATCCTGGAATACTCTGGGATCTCTTCCCTTTATCTTAGTGGCCTGTTCTATGTTGGCCATGGTCTGCCCTACGTCTTCCTTGTTGATTCCCAGTACAGTGACTTCATCCCCTTTAACCTGTACTTTGGTATCTCCCAGTATCTTAGCGCTTCTGGGATGTCTTTCTCCCAGGAAGTTTTCTATGGTTACCTTGCTGTTTGCAACCTTAACTGTCATGGGGAAGTGAGCGTAAACTATTTTCATCTGGTAAGTGAATCCATCGGTTAAACCTGTTATCATATTATTTAAATGTGATTTTATGGTTCCCAGCATGGCCTTATCCCTCTTCTTGGGGAAAGGTGCTTCCAGGATTATTTTATTATCATCCTGGCTGATTTTTATGTTTCGACTTTTGAATTTTCTTTTAAGCTCGCCCTTGGAACCTTTAATCACTATTTCATCCTGGATGGTGACTTCAATTCCCTCTGGTATGGGGATTTCATCTCTGATAACTGCTACTTGAGCCATTTTTAATCACCTTAATAAATATAAACCAAAAGCCTGCCGCCTATTCCCTTTTCTTTAGCTTCTTTATGGGTCATTATACCCTGGGATGTGGTCATGATCATTATTCCGAAGTTTTTACTGGGCAGATATCTTTTTTCAAATCTTTCATAATCGTCATTTTTCACGGCGTGTCTGGGCTTTATTACACCGCATTTATTGATGTTTCCTTCAAGTTCCACTATGAATTGTCCTGCTTTTCCATCGTCCACGAACTCGAATTCACCTATATATTCTTCCTTCTGCATGGTTCTTAGAACATGCCCGATCATCTTGGATGCAGGGGTAATGGTGCACTTGTTGTTACCCTGCATTTCATTGTTTCGCATGTTGGTAAGAGCGTCTGCAAGAGGGTCCATAAGAGTCATAATTCATACACCTCTAATTATATTTTTTAAATCCTATTTTTGATGCGAGTTCTCTGAAGCATTGTCTGCATAACATTAGCCCGTATCTTCTAACCAGGGCAGAGTGATCCCCACATCTTCTGCATTTTCTTGATGCCTTTCCATATTTTCTTGGCAAATATATCACCTTTGATTAAGTTCCTAACTTATTTTAACTTGAAATTTTTCCTGCATAAACGCCTGGGTTTCCTCTGGGGTAACCTGGTGTTTCTGGGGAATCTTTTTTCTTTGGATTTTCCTCTTCTTTATCCGGTAACCGGGCTTTTCAAACGTCACCGATATGTTCATACCAAATATACCAATATCCGGGTCGTATCTCATACCAGGTATATCGATGTGTTCTTCAATTCCAAAAGAGACGTTACCGTTCCTATCAAATTGACGTGAACTAAGATTGTTACCTATACCGTTTAGAATAAGTTGTATAGCTTCATTTGCCTTCTCATCACGTAGAGTGACTTTACAGGCGATAGGCTGGCCTTTTCTAATACCGAACTCGGGGTTGGTAACTTTAGAATAAGTACGTATTGGTTTCTGATCGGTTATGGAGATAAGTAGTTTCTCAGCTCTGGCGAGTTTTTCACCGGCTTCTCCAACACCCACGTTTATGGTGGCCTTGGCTATCTTCACTTCCTGCATAGAATTCATCTATTTACCTCCAGGAAGTGTGATTAATGGTTTCTCTTTGCCTAAAACAAACACGTAATCTTTTAGTGTCTGGAATGTTTTTCCATCTGCTGTTTCAATAACTACAGTGTTGGGCATGGATGATTTGGTGATGGTTATCTCCTTAATGTTACCCATCTCACCTATGTGTTTTCCACCAGTTACCAGGCCTAAAGTGCCGCTTTCGAATTTTATATGATCCTGAATTTCCTGTTCTGGGACTTTCAGCTTCACCACATCGGCTGTGCTGTAATGGTCTTCAGTGATGTAGTTTCTACCGTCATGAAGGTTTAACTGTGTTTTAATTCCCTTAAGGATTGTTTTATCTTCAATTCGGCATAGTTTAAATGATTTATTCTCCTGAGTGATGGGGTGGAGTATCAGCCTTCCCTTCTCATCAGGCAGTATTCTGTATACCTTCTCTGATTTGGGTATCTCTATTACGTCCATGAATCCTACTGGGAATTTGTAATCCTTTCGGGGTCGACCATCTACCAGAATATCTCCTTTATTAATAATTATCTTTGCTTCTCTGGCGTTATCTGCTAGTTTCAGGATGTCTCTGACTACCAGGAGTAGGGGCATTGATTTGTCCAGTGCATGGGATCCCGGGCTGGTTTTAATGGTCCATTTATATTCTTTAGGATGTATCGGCCAGTTTTCCGGTGCTTTATAACGTTTTAAATGTTTTCTTGAACCCATTTTTGCCATATCTATCCCTTCCTCTCAATTGCCTGGTTTCGTTCTTCATCATCCAGTTCCAGTTCCACCAGCATCACATTTGATGGGTGTACTGAGTGATAAACTTGATTACCATCGGGTTTCTGTACTGAAACACCATCGATGAACAGTCGGTAATGTTTATAATCCACTTTCTCTACTTTTCCTTCTTGTTCCTTGAAATCGCCCCGCATCACCAGTACGGTGTCACCTTTTCTTACTGGGAGAGATCTGATTTCATATCTTTCCCTTAGCTCCTCCGATAGTGTGACGCCCATTAATTTATGGCGCACATGTAAAGGTGCTTTAAAGCGGGCTTTCCTTTGTTTTCTTGGCTGTTTTGACATTTTATATCACCGTAAAATTATATTCATGTAATTTTTTGTATATTATAATTACTCTAGACTATTATGCTTGCTGCGCTTCCTATGGACGGCCAGCGGTCAGCTGCTTCTTTGGCAATTGGTCCTCTTATTTCAGATCCCTTAAGCACTCCTTCTGGGCTTAATATTACCGCTGCATTGTCTTCAAATTTAACTCTTAATCCGTCTGCCCTGCGGAATTCTTTTTTCTGTCTGACCACCACTGCGGTGGTGACTTCTCTCCTCATCTCCACAGATCCCTTTTTAACTGAAATAACTATCATGTCACCGACACCGGCACTGGCCAGTCTTCTGCGCACACCTTTATATCCTTTCACCGATATTATTTCCACTTCTCTGGCACCGGTATTATCCACGCATTGTAGTCTGGCTCCGATGGGTAGTGATTTTGAAACATTGGATGTGATTGCCTTCATTTCAATCTCCCTTAACTTCTATTACCACAAAATGCTTGGTTTTACTTAGTGGTCTGCACTCCGCTATTTTAACTGCATCTCCAACGTTTAAGTCTATGCAGTCTGGTTTGTGTACGTGAATTTTTGATTTTCTCTTTTCATATCTTTCGAATTTTCGTATAAATTTATAGAAACTTCTCTCTACAGTGATGGTTCTTTCTGCCTTATCACTGGTAACGATCCCTTCAAGTATCTGTCCTCTTACTGGTAACTCACCATGAAATGGGCAGTTTGGGTCTTCGCATTTGGTTTTTGGTTCTGTAACGTCGATACCAATCATTAAATCACCTTTATAAAATTTTTTTTATGTAAATTTTTGGATAATTGTTAACTTTTTTTTAGTCTTTTCGTATCCGCGATTTTTCTTTTAGACATGTTTCTTGTATCGCTTTTTAATCCGGTTTTCAGGACGTATGGCTATTATCTTACCTTCTATCTCCACTTCATATCCGTCTGGTAGCTTGAAATTGAAGGTTGCCGCTTTTTTAGGGATGACTTTTTCTTGTCCCTCTTCATCCTCTATTTTGATGGTGTTTTTGGTTTCATCCACCACCCTTCCCCTGATCCCGATATATCCAGTATGAGTACTATCAGCCACTTCAACTTGTAACCCTACAAACTCATGTCTGAATATGTTTTGTGGAGTGATCATAACTAAAATATGTAAGACAGGATTTAACGTCGTTTTCTTCGCTTAGATCGATCATCTCTGTCCTTAATTTCAATGGTGTCTGATGAAAAGCCCATATCTGCTAGAACTTCTTTAACTTTTCTTTTATGGTCCCCTTGAAGTTCTATTTGGCCTTTTTTTGCAGTTCCTCCACAGGCGCATTTATTTTTAAGTTCTTTGGTAAGTTCTCTTATGTCTATGTCGTGCTCATCTATTCCTTCCACAATAGTCATGAGCTTTCCAAACCTTCTTCTTACTGTGTAGACTTTAACTTTTTGAATCTCCCTTGCTATCTCTTCACATACGCAAAGTTCTTCTGGAAGACCGCATATCTCACAGACTGTCATCGATTTTAGTTCTCCTTGGTTTTTTCATTCATTATGGTAAGTACTCGAGCAATGGTCCTTTTAAGTTCCTTCACTTTCCCAGGATTATCATATATACCTGCAGCAGCGCTTTTTGAAACGATCTTTGAATGTTCTGCCAACAGTTCATCCAGTTTCTTCTGGATTTCCTCCACTTCCATTGCCCTAATTTCCTTGCTCCTTATTATTACCATTTTTTTAACACCTTTTAATATTCATACCTTAATCAGGATTTCTTATCATTGGCCGGCTTAACCATTTCCGCGGTTTTAAAGGTTTTTTTAGGTTTTTCCTTTTCAACCTTTTCCTTGCCTTCATCTGGCTCTGGTTCTTTCTGTTCTTTGGCAGGTTTCTCAGCTGCCTTTTTCGCTGGTTTCTTTGCAGGTTTCTCAGCTGCCTTTTTCGCTGGTTTCTTTGCAGGTTTCTCAGCTGCCT
>JAJRAE010000250.1 GCA_028682985.1 Methanobacterium sp. | reverse complement strand
TAAAATAATACCATCCATATCTAACTTATTTTTGAGAATTTCTTCAATATTTCTAATCTGGGACTGATAATTGGCTGCTTCAGGATCTAAAATTATTTGATTTCCTTGGAGGTATTCCATACCGTGGTTTCCAATATATAATGCATCTTCAATATCAACCATCTTCCTGGCGCTTTCCACTGGTCTCCCAGTTATGAAGGCCAGTAATTTATATCTTTTTTGAATTTCAACCAGAATTACCCGCATTTCCTGATCCACCTCTGCTTCATCTGGCCTAGGCACAATTTCGCTTATTGTACCGTCAATATCGGTGATTACAGCAGTTTCTGGATTTTTATATATGTCAAGTTCTTCTAAATGTTTTAAAACATCTTTTAGCATGATTATCAGTTATTTTTGGTTAATTCAATAAGTCGAATTTTATGATATTAATAGAATTGATAATATTAATTATATATTAATAACTAATATTTTTAAAATTGTTATTTGGTGGAATAAAATGAAATAGGATGAACGATAGAAATATAATTAAAATACCGGAGGAATTATTGATGGCTAAAATTGGAGTTATGATTGATAAAATGTTTGAGGATGTGGAGTACACCCAGCCGGTTAAGGCCTTTCAAGAAGCCGGGCATGAAATAATTAATTTGGGAATCCGAAAGATTGAGGTAAATGGTAAAAAAGGAAAAGCATCCGTTCAGATAGATGAGAAAATTGCTGATTGTGACAGCAGCAAATTTGATGCGATATTAATTCCAGGGGGCTGTTCACCAGATAATCTACGGGGCGAACCAGAAGCTGTGGAATTCATCCAGAAATTTTCAGAAACTAACCGTCCGATATTTGCTATTTGCCATGCTCCCCAATTATTGATAACCGCCCAGTTAATAGACGGAAGGAAGATAACTGGATGGAAATCCATAGTTCAAGATATTAAAAATGCTGGTGGAAAGTATCAGGATCAGGAAGTGGTGGAAGATGGAAATTTAATATCAAGCAGAGGTCCATCAGATATTCCAGCTTTTATTTCCGCCTGCTTAAAGAAATTAGATAATATTAATTACTAAAAATTAAAAATTAAATTTGGAATTTATTTAAATCTTTATTGCTAACCCCTGCATCCAGAGGGTAGTTCTACTGTACTTAGCCAGTATTCTTCAATTGATCTAATTACCTCGATGAATTCGTTCAAATCTAAAGGTTTGGTTATATATGCATTGGCAAAATGATCATATGTACTTTTTATATCTATTTCCGATTGAGAAGTGGTTAATACAATAATTGGAATACATTTTAACTCAGGATTTTCTTTTATTTCCTTTAATATTTCCCGACCATCCTTTTTAGGTATATTGAGATCTAGAAGTATCAGGTCAGGATGGGCTGCATTTTGATATTCCTCTTCCCTATTAAGGAAATGCATGGCTTCCACACCATTGGTTACTATTTGAATATGGTTAGGTACTGACGCTTCTTTAAAAACTTCCTTGGTTAGACGATTGTCTCCTTGATTATCTTCTATTAACAGGATTTCTATGGGTTTATTCCTATTATTTCTATTTATATGCATAGATCATTCTCCTGAAGATTTTTGGAAATTGATAAATTTAATGTACATTAATTATAATTTTTCTATTATATGGATTATTGACTATTGAAATTGTTTAAAAATTCTTTTATTCATAATTAACTTAATTGACGCCAATTAAAATCGTTATAAACTCAATTTAGTAATAATTTATGGGTATTGCTCATTAAAGCTTAAACTTTTTTTTATAGATTTATTTATAGCAATTAGACTTTATAAAATTTGGTATATTTAATTAGACTGTAATTAATCCCATTGGGCTATCTTTTTTTTAGATATTTACAATACTTTACAAATATCCATTTTCAACATTTCTAAAAAATTCATTAAAATAATCAAATTTTGATACAGGAAATTTGAAGAGAAATAAATGAAAAAATATATATTTATCATTATAAATAATGGAAATTAGTACTAACTAATCAAGATCTATTGTACTAAACTATTGTTAAGGGAGGTGAAACCATGGTACTCGGAATTGAAGATCCCTGGGTCTGGGGGGCCTATATAGGGTGCATACTGGCCATGCTTTTATGTGTAGTTTACGGAGCTTTAAACTGGAATAAAGGCGGAGAAGATGAGGAAGGACAGATAAAAGAAGAAATGGAGTGGCATAAAAAGGAAAAAGAGATGGAAGAGAAGGAATTAGGTATCTGGGATGAAGAAGGATAGGTGATTTAAATGGCTAACGATATACTTGTTTTAAGCATCATTGTTTTAATATATCTGGCGCTGGTCATATACGTGGGATACGTTGCCTGGCGACGTACTAAAAGTGCAGATGACTATATGGTCGCCGGCAGAACAACCCACCCATTTATCATGGCATTAAGTTATGGGGCTACTTTTATAAGCACAGCAGCCATAGTAGGTTTCGGTGGGACAGCCGGAGTATACGGGATGGGACTGTTATGGCTCACATTCCTGAATATACTGGTGGGAATATTCATAGCATTCGTGTTCTTTGGAAAAAGAACCAGGAAGATTGGACATAATTTATCAGCACTGACTTTTCCTGAATTTTTATCAAAAAGATTTAACAGTAGATTTATTCAATATTTCAGTGGAGCAGTAATATTTTTGGGCATGCCCTTATATGCAGCTGTAGTTTTAATAGGTATGGCCCGATTTGTAGAGACAACTTTAAATATAAATTATAACTTTGCCCTGGTGGCCCTGGCAGTTATAGTGGCGCTTTATGTGATTTTTGGTGGTATTCGGGGTGTTATGTATACCGATGCCCTGCAGGGAACCATTATGTTTGTGGTAATGGCTATTTTACTGGTGGCGATTTACTGGATTACCGGCGGAGTTATCGCAGGAAACGAAGCTCTAACAAACCTGGTTAATGTTGTTCCAGCAAAGGCAACGGCTACTGCGACGGCCACGGGATTCACGGGATGGACGTCCATGCCCACATTTGGTAGTCCCTTCTGGTGGACCCTGGTAAGTACCCTGATACTGGGTGTGGGAATAGGAGTTCTATCCCAGCCACAGCTGGCTGTCCGGTTCATGACCGTTAAATCAAACAAAGAACTAAACCGGGCTGTATTAATAGGTGGAGTATTCATCTTCCTAATGACTGGGACCGCGTTTATTGTAGGAGCTTTATCAAACGTGTACTTCTTTGATTCCATGGGGAAAATAGCAATGCAGGTAGTAGGGGGTAATGCCGATAAGATCATACCGGCATTTATAGCAATGGCCTTGCCTGTCTGGTTTGCCTATCTGTTCATGATCACTCTCTTGAGTGCAGCCATGTCCACCCTCAGTGCTCAGTTCCATGTTCAGGGAACTGCACTGGGAAGAGATGTATACGAAACAGTCTCTGGTAAAAAAGGCGGAGCATCAGTTATGGTGGCCCGTTTAGGTATAACCGTAGCAGTTGTAATAGCAGTGATACTGGGATTCCTTTTACCGGCAAACATCATAGCAGTAGGAACCGCAATGTGGTTCTCAATAACAGCTGGAGCCTTCCTTACTATGTATGCATTTGCCTGTTTCTGGAAACGTTCAACTAAAGCAGGAGTGATCTCAGGACTGGTAGTGGGAACCGTAATCAGTTTATTCTGGATAGTGTTTGAATATAAGAAATCAGCAGAAGCACTGGGAATATGCAAGGCACTAACCGGCCAGTCAGTACTGATAACAGCACAGCCTTGGCCAACCGTCGATTCAATTGTTATTGCGCTTCCAATAGCATTTATACTGACGGTTGTGGTAAGCCTATTAACCAAACCACCAAGCAAAGAACTGATAGATAAAAGTTTCAGCGGAGTTTAAAAGCAATAAACTCCCCTAAATTTCTTTTTTTTAACTAATAAATCAATATATAGACTAAATTCTGGTTCTAACTCTATTTTTCTTTTTAAGAATGATATAAGTATTAAAAAAATCAAATAATTAATTGATTTACAAATGATTTATTTTAAAAAATATTCAATTTTAAGAGGTGAAATATAATGAGAATAATGGAAGAGATCATAGGTAAAGAAGTGTTGGACAACTCTGCCATGATAATAGGCCGAGTTAAGGATGTTGAGGTAGATGCAGAAACCAATCAGATGGAAGCTTTCATCATAAGTAAAGGAGGCATCTCAGAAAGTCTGGGTCTTTCTGGAAACGAGATAGTAATACCATTTACCAGGGTAAAACAGATAGGGGATAAAATTCTCCTGGAAGATGAGATGGAATACGATATCTAAATTTTTTTTTAATTCTATTGAAAATTATTTTCCACACAAATTTGGAATCCAAAATTTTAAAGAACCATTATAATTATGGAAATGCTAAAGAGATACCATGAGCAAAACAGAACAGTTAATCCAATTATTAAAGGAAAATCAGGTAATTAAATTTGGTAAATTCACCTTATCCTCTGGTAAGGAAAGTGACTACTACGTGGATATGAAGATGGCGGTAACCAATCCAGATATACTAGAACTGGCTGCTCAGATTATATCAGAAAAAATCGAGGGAGCTCCTGTGGATAAAATAGCAGGCCCTGCTTTAGGAGCAATACCCCTGGTAACTGCGGTGTCAATTGAAAGTGGGATACCCATGCTCATGATCAGATCAGCCAAGAAGAGCTATGGAACATCCCAGCTCATAGAGGGAGATATCCAAAACGGTGATCAGGTTGTGGTTTTAGAGGATGTAACCACCACAGGAAACTCCCTCTTAAATGCTATAGAAGCAATTTTAAAGGCTGGTGGTATTATACACAGGGCTTTTGTAATTGTAGACAGGT
>JAJRAE010000065.1 GCA_028682985.1 Methanobacterium sp. | reverse complement strand
TATGCGAAAAGTTGTTCAGTCATTATATGAACTGGCTAAATCTTATGGGGTGGAATTCCGGTTCAACGAACCAGTGGAGATGCTTGAAGTACATGATCATAAGCTGAAACGGATAATAACCAGTAAAGGAACTTATGATACAGATTTAGCTATTGTAAACGCTGATTACGCCCATTCAGAACTTGATCTATTAACCAAGAAAAACAGAACCTATGATGAGAAATACTGGGATAGCAGAGTGATGGCGCCATCAGCCATGGTGGCATATCTGGGAGTGGACACCCAGTTCGAAAAACTGGTTCATCATAACCTGTTCCTGGATGAAGACTGGGAGCATGGCTTTGACACTATATTTGACCCAGCTAAAGCCGCCTGGCCAGAAAACCCATCCTATTATGTGAATGTACCATCACGCACAGATGCAACAGCAGCACCTTCAGGCTCAGATACCCTGTTCCTGTTGATTCCTCTGGCACCTGGATTAGAGGACACGCCCGAACTTAGAGAGAAATTCTACAATAAGATCATGGATGATCTGGAAGCCAAGCTTGGAGAAGATATTAGAAAACATATAATAGTTAAAAAGATATTCGCACTTAACGACTTCAAGGACAGATACAATGCCTATAAAGGTACCGCTCTGGGACTTTCCCATACGCTACGTCAGTCAGCACTATGGAGACCTGCCCATCAAAGTAAGAAGGTTAAAAATCTCTATTACTCCGGTCATTACACTCATCCAGGTATAGGCGTGCCCATGACTTTAATATCATCACAGATAGTGGCCCAGGAGATTAAAGAAAAATTTAAATAGTCAAAAGACTTGTTTGTTAAGTTTAAATTAATTAGAACAATTTTAATATATATTGAATTTATTTGGATAGACACATGGTTAGGTGAAAAAAATGAAAACCAATAAAACCATTTACTCAATATTCAAAAAAGGTAGTAAAACCTATTTCTATAGCACCGTATTCTTCCCCAGAGAAGTTAAGAGGGATGTTTTCATCCTTTACAGCTTCCTCAGGAAAACAGATGACTACGTGGACAGCATACCCCAGGATAAAGAGGGTTTTTACCAGTTCAAGAATGACTACTTACGGGCCCGAAATGGTGAGGTGGTTGATGATGTTGTGATCAACTCCTTCTCTCAATTGGAAAATAGAAAGTCCTTTAAAAAGGAATGGGTGGATGCCTTCCTAAATTCTATGGAAATGGATATATATAAATCCTCATACCGGAACATGGATGAACTTTTAACCTATCTTTATGGTTCTTCAGAGGTGGTGGGTCTATTCATGGCCAGTATACTTGAGCTTGATCCAGAATCATTTAGATCTGCCCGCTATCTAGGACGGGCCATGCAGTACGTGAACTTCATCCGGGACATAGAAGAAGACCTAAAACTGGGTAGAAACTATTTCCCTCTGGAAGATATGGAAGAGTTCGGGATTAAAAGTTTAGAAGAAAAGGACAACATAAATAACCAGGATAAATTCCGGGATTTTCTATTAAAACAGTTAAATACCTATTATCAGTGGCAGGAAACAGCTGAAATGGGTTTTAAATACATACCCTACCGCTATTTAATTCCCATCAAAACAGCTTCTGATATGTACTTGTGGACAGCTAAACAGATAGAGAAGGATCCGTTTCTGGTTTATAAAGTTAAAGTAAAACCTTCCCTTCCAAAGATTGTTTCTCAGGTATTCGCTAACAGTGCCCGCCTGAGTTTAGGTTATTAATTTTATTATAGATGGGATGGAATTTATTCAAGGTGGTTCTACTTTGTATGAAACAATGAAATTTTTATTTAAAATTTCCCGATTCCGTTTTTGGATATATACGGGTGGAACTTATGTGGTGGGATATGCCTTAGGATTCACGGTGTTGAATGATTTCTTCCGTCCTGAATATTATTTATATCTATTCTATTTCTTTATACCGGCAAATATTTTTATCTATGGAGTTAATGATTACTGGGATATGGAAACAGATATTCTAAATCCAAAAAAGGATGAGAAAGAATACAGAGTTAAACTGCAGGAACGGAAAAAGCTATTAAATACTATCTATTTAATTTTAGGTATCAGTCTGGTGCTTCTGATATTCCAGAACATGGGTGAGAGAGTGATTTTTTCTCTTTTCATTATTCTTTCCTACTTTTACAGTGCCCGGCCCTTAAGATTTAAGGATAAACCGTTTCTAGATTTCTCATCCAACTATCTGTATGTGATGCCGGGGATATTCGCATTTTACCTGGTATCAGGTTCACTTCCCTCCTTATTAATTCTCTTGGGTGCTTATTTGCATATTTCAGCCATGCATATTTTCTCGGCGGTCCCTGATATTGAGTATGATAGAGAGGCGGGAATTAACACCACCCCGGTTTTTATTGGAGAAAAACCATCCCTACTTTTATGTCTGTTCTTTTGGCTCGGATTATCCTTTATAGTTATTTATTTGACCGATTTCTTCCCGTTGAGCTATTTGGTATTTTTATATCCATTATTTCCTTTTTTACTCCTTATTAAAAGTAGTTTGGAGATAAAGGAAATTTACTGGTACCTTCCTTATATAAATACTGTTTTGGGAGGGCTATTATTTGTTTCCCTGGTATTTTATAAGATATTCCTTTAAGTAAAAGTGTTTAATCATTTATTATAGAAAATTAAAAATATTTTATATATTAAAAATTAATATAGAGGAGTATATTTATCCAGATACCCGCTGTAATCCCGATCCAGTATTCTCAGGGCGGTCATAGTTTCGGGGGAGGAGCAGCATCGTTCTTCCACCAGATTTCGCATTGTACCGTTTCTTATATTTTCTCTTATCTCCCTTAATACAAAGTCTATGCTTTTTTGATTATAATTAGCCAGTTCTTGCTGGTTGAACTGGTAGATTTCATATTCATCCAGTGGGTAATTCTTATGGGGGGTGGTTAAGGTTTTAAGATGTGCGTATAGATTGCCTGCTTCCGCTCCAAATAGATCAACTCCCATATAGGCGAGTAAGGGCAGGAAGTTCAGTTTTATAAAGGGGAAGTATAAAGCGGTGTTGGGGTTCAGCTCTTCTCTTAGACCAACTACTATTTTAATCAGGTCCATGGGCCTGTTTAACAACTCATCAGAATTAGCAACCAACAGTACAGGATTTCCCAATTTCTCCAATTCACCGGCACATTTTATGCGGAGATCAAGATATTTAGATCCGTGGACAACTGCTATGCCTCTTTCATCATTTTCCATGCACCTCTCTATTGTTTTGTTCACTGAATATTCTGCTAATTTGAGGGGCACATTGTAGGGCATAGGTTCATCAGGAATCAGGCTGAAATCTTCTCCAGGAATTAATATTCCTGGTGATTCATTGTTTTTGATATTTCCCAGGCGAGCGGGGCCGTCGTGTGATATAATTTCAAGCATATACTTTTATATTTACATCAGAGGATAATAAATTGACCACCACATATACTGTCACCTAAAAGGTTACAGTTTGAGTTTTTTTAGCAACGTTTATATACACCGTTAAGCACACCTTGATATGAAAATTATAAGTTTTCAAGAGACTGGTAATAGACAATCAGGGCGTGAAAGAGAATGAAACAATTAAAACGCTTAAAAAATATGATAAGTGGGGGAGAAGAATCAGAGAAGCAAAAAGATAAACAGTCCGACGAAGAAATGAAAACTGAAGAAACAGAAACCAAAACAGAAGAAACTAAAGAAAAAACAACCAAAAAAGCATCAAAACGAAAAGCTAAAAAATCTGCTAAAGAGAAAGCAGAAAAAGCTGATGCAAAAACCAAAAAAGACACTAAAACAGAAAAACCAGTCGATAAAACAGAAAAAACATCAAAATCAGAAGTTAAAAAACCCCAAAAACCAAGGAGTGATAGTATGAGTTTATTTGAAGGAAGAGATGTAGACACTATAACTCGAAGTAACATCACTGATGATTTTAAACAAGCAGTAATAGATGCTGGCGCAGAATCATTAGCCATATGTTTCCAGTGCGGTACCTGTACCGGTGCCTGTCCATCTGGAAGAAGAACCCCTTACCGGGTAAGACAGTTAGTAAGAAGATCATTAATGGGCTTAAAAGAAGAACTCTTAGCAGATGACACAATATGGATGTGTTCCACCTGCTACGAATGTCAGGAAAGATGCCCCCGAGAAATCAAAATTGTGGACATCGTAAAAATCGTGAGAAACTACGCATCACAGGCCGGATACATGGCTAAAGCACATAAAATGACCGGTTCATTTGTTATTAAAACAGGACACGGTGTACCTATAAACGATGCCACCAAAGAACTGAGAAAAAGAGTAGGACTCTCTGAACTACCACCAACCACCCACGAATTCCCGGAAGCACTGGAAGAAGTGCAGACCATACTGAAAACCACCAAATTTGACAGCCTAATAGGCTACAACTGGGAATCCGGAGAAATAGAATAAGGAGGAATCAAAAATGGCATTTGCATATTTCTTAGGATGTATAATGAACAACCGATACCCCGGAATAGAGAAAGCCACCAGAATCATGTTCGAAAACCTGGACATAGGACTGGAAGACATGAAAGGAGCATCATGCTGCCCCGCACCAGGAGTGTTCGGTTCATTTGATTTAACAACACAACAATCCATAGCTGCCCGGA
Organism: Methanobacterium sp.; assembly: GCA_028682985.1. Taxonomy (GTDB): domain Archaea; phylum Methanobacteriota; class Methanobacteria; order Methanobacteriales; family Methanobacteriaceae; genus Methanobacterium_A. Next base: position 5,398 of record JAJRAE010000065.1, on the reverse strand, counting down.
ACATAACCATAGCAGAAGATATGGGCATGGATGTAATGACTGAATGTAACGGATGTTTCGGTTCACTATATGAAACCAACCACCTATTACACGAAGATGAAGATCAAAAAGAAAAAATCAACGCAGTACTGGCTGAAGCAGGAAGAGAATACAAAGGAGAAGTTAATGTTCGACACTTTGCCGAAATCCTCTACAACGATGTAGGTCTGGACAAACTCTCAGAAGCAGTAAGCAATCCTCTAAATCTTAACGTCGCTGTACACTACGGCTGCCACTTCCTCAAACCAAGCGCAGCTATAAACATAGATGACCCTATAAAACCAACCATAATGGACGAATTGGTGGAAGTAACCGGAGCTAAATCAGTTGAATACAGGGATAAAATGATGTGCTGTGGTGCAGGCGGAGGACTACGTTCCCGTGACCTGGATGTTACCCTGGACTTCACCAAGGAAAAACTAGACAACATGACTGAAGCTGGTGTTGACGCCATAGTAAACGTTTGTCCGTTCTGTCACTTACAATTCGACGTAGGACAGACTGAAGTAAACAAAAAATACGGCACAAACTACAGCATACCAGTATTCCACCTGGCCCAATTATACGGACTGGCCATGGGACTAAGTGCTGAAGACCTAACCGTGGACGCCCACCAGATCTGTGTGGACTCAGCTCTGGAAAAATGCGACACCGCAATGTTAGATAAATTAGACAAAGTAACTGGCGGAGAATAAATTAATTCTCCCCTAAAACTTCTTTTTTTTTATTTTAAAAACTCTTATTTTATTTGTTACTTAGTTAACTTACTTACTAAACCTCATTTTATATCAGGCTCATTTTTAAATACAGTTAAAAACATACATTAACACCATAAATTTATTAAATTAAATTCTGTATTTGGAGGATAATTAATGTTTATAGCAACACTCGTGGGAATATTTAAATATGAAGAATTACCAGAAAAATACGGTCCTTACGTGAAATATAAAGCATCTCTAGAAGATAAGACCATTAAAGAAGATGAAAAAATAGCTGTTTTAAATATAACCGGCACTGAAAGTTATCATATTCTATTCATCAAATCTTATCAGAACATATCTGAAATTGAAGAAGAACTTAAGGTAGCAGATGCTAAACTTAACTACAGCAGCAAGAAAATAATGGAAGAACATTTATGACAGAATAAAAACTATATTGTTATGTTGATGCAACAACCAGAAAAGTATAGCATAAACTATTTAATTTTTTAATAAGGATTAGAAAAAAAAGAAAATATTATAAAAAAAGGTTTAAATAGGATTTCCCTATTTAATCTTTAATTTGCATTTTTTTTGAGTATTTGTAATTTACCCGCAATTTAAACCGGAATTATTCCTTTTGCTGTCCGTACATGTATTGGTCATGGTTTATATCACAATTGCCATTATTATTTGCACCTGTGTTACCATTTTGTTGTCCGTACATGTATTGTTGCTGGTCTCCATCACAAGCTCCATTATTTTGTCCATGACAGTTTCCTTGACTGTTTTGATCAGTGCAATCATGTGATTGTGTTTGCGTCTTTGTCTGGTTTTGGTCTTGTGTTCCATTTGTGATGTTGGTATTGTTTAACGCGAATGCTGGTACTATACTAATCATCAACACTACTGCACTTATTATGGCTGCTTTTTGCAAAGTTTTCACTTTATATCACCTCCTGAAGAGTGGATGACCAGAATAGTACGGGAATAATATAAAGTATTTTTCCGAGTTTTCACCCAAATTTCACCAAGTACTTACCAGGATAAACTTTAACTCTGGTTAAATATTTAAATATCCAATAATTGAATTATTGAAACCATTTAAGCTTTATATTTGATGTAAAGAAGAAATAAACATATTTTGATACCGTAAAAGAAATAACAAAAACAAATGCAAATTCTCTTCTCGGAAAATTAACTAAATGTGAAAATCTGCTGGACTTCTATAGCAAATTTTGTGGATCAACTACATATCAGAAATTTATGTGCATATACTGAAAATTGTCAGCCAAAAATAGAATCTCAAGAACGATATAATAAATAGAGAGAAAATATATTGTGAAACCCATTATGGCTAAAATTCTGAACCTTGAAATCCTCAAACTCCAAGATTATTACTAAATTTGATAATCAGGCCTTTTTTTGGCTTAAAAATAGATTATACCATTTGTATCGTTCCCTGAATGTCTGCTTTTAGTGGGGGATTTTTTTTTAAAAATTTTTCTAAAGCTTCCACTGCATTTATTTCTTGTTTTATTCTATTTTCACCATAACCATGTGGAACACCTTGACTGGTTACATATGCGGCCTTATATTTCTTATTAATCTCTAGTATTTTCCCTCCAATAAATATTTCCTGTAAACGGTGGCCTTTAGGATTTTCTACCTTGAAATACATATTTAAACCCATACATCTTTTCAGATACCCTCCCATTTGATTATATGGATTTCTTGAAAATGTGTTTTCTAAATTCTCTTCCATCATGGTCCAAATTTCTCTTCCTGTTAATTCTACTGTAGAAATAAGTGGATTCATGGGAATTATGTTGTATAAATCGTTTAAAATTATTTTCCCAGGAGGAATTGGAGCTCCATATCTCCAACCATTAGAAAATGCTAATTCAGCACCAGTTTCAGCTAGGAGACTTTTCAAAAGAAAATTATCCATAGTTGATTCCAACACAGTATTTCGATTGAGCCCAGTAATAGTATATCCCACTTCTTGATTCAACCAATCCCTGTAAGGGTCTATGGAACTTTTTACTAGATCTTCTACTAGTGTATCTGATTTAATTGATTTTTCTACAGTTATAAGTTCATGCTTGAATTTTGTTATCTTACCTTTAGTTATATCCACATTTAACTTACCAATGAATGAACCATGACAACCAGATTGAATTATTATAGTTTTATTTATCAATACGGGCTTATACAGACGATTATGTGTATGGGCGCTTAGTAAAATATCAATACCATCAACTTCTCTGGCTAATTTAATCTCCTGAGGAAATCCAAGGTGAGAGATAACCACTATTAAATCAACCTTTTCCTCATTTCGAAGTTTTTCTATGTAAAAGGGAAGCTCCTGATTTCCCAAGGTGAAATATAATCCCTTACTATGTGAGGGGGGCATAACTTTATCTACAATTGTAGCAGCGATACCTATAACACCGATTCGAAGACCGTTAATATCTTTAATCATCCATGGATCAAAAACAAGCTTATTATTAGATTTATGATAACAGTTAATAGCCAACATGGGGTAATTCAATTTTTTCACTAATTTAATGAAATGTTCAGGGCCGTAGGCAAATTCCCAGTGAGCAGTCATGGCATCAAATTCCAAATGATTTAAGATAGGTATTAAGGCCTTACCTTTAGTTTCAACAACAGGATAGGTGCCGTGTATGGTGTCGCCACAATCCAAAATGAGATTATTATTACTCTGCTCTTTAATTTCATTGAAAATGGTTGCGATCCGAGCATAACCACCAGCAGAGCGATAAATCGCGTGATCCTGTTTCCAAAACAGTTCCTGATGTAAATCTAGATATCCATGACTATCATTCATCTGTAGAATAGTTAATTCATATTCTGACAAAATAGATCCCTAACCATTATTAATTTTTTTTAAATAAGAAATAAAAAAAGAATTTGATTAAATTTATAGTGTTTTTGCTATTTCACTGAAGGGTTTAACTTCTCTGACTTCGACTTTCATTGGTCCGAAAAAGGTTTTAATAGTTTCTGCATCTGGAGATTCTATTATGAAAAATCCCTTGTGATGTGCGGTTTCATCTACAGGACAGCTCATATATGCTCCAACTAGTTCGATTCCTGTTTTTTTGATATTTTCCTCTGAAAAAAGCTCTTTAATCATCTCTTTCCCGTTGGGAGTGTTCATTGGACACTCAGAAGCAGGATGAGTATGCTCTGCTACAAACAACATTCTTATCACCTATATAAATTATGGTCTTCAAATGTTTTAGATTTAATGTTGCTAGTAAATCTTAGCTAAAAGTTCATATTCATCTTTAATTGTTTATCATCACTTGAAATGCATAACGCCCTAATTTATGGGCCTCTAAGACAGGTAACATATAAATCATGGTTTAAAAAGGCTATTCAACTAGGTGATATAGTAATTGGGGTTTAATTACATATTCTAAAGACGGAATTTCAAGCAATGGCTAATTGTCAAAATTAATACTGGTTACGGGTATTTCATTATGATTTAAATACCTAATTCCAAAAAGGAGCCAAAATAAATAGTTATTTTAGTAAATAAATATAAATAAAATTAATTTATGCTTAACAATTTATAAGAGTGAAATCCAATTTAGGAATAAGGAATTTATAAATCACATAAATTTTAATACATAATAAAATAATATAGTGGAAGAACATTTATGACAGACTTACCAGCAGAACAGACCTGGATGATCCTGGTTGACCTACTTTCAGATCTTAAAAAAAAGGGTGTGGAAACACCACGCGGCTTAAACCGGGATATTCAGTTAGCCAAATCATCCATAAACTTCTGCAAAATAAATCCAGCAGATCCTGAGAGGATGAAAGCAACTAAAGAGATAAATGACCTGCTTAACTCAACACAGGACATATTACTAACCCTGGCCGATGATATAAGCCAGGAATATGTGGAAAGCTGGGTAGAGAAGCTTAAAAAAGCTTCAACCGGAGAGAAATTATATGAAATCCCTGATAAAAAGCCCAAATTTATAGTTGGAGCACCATCCGGATTTTCCCGGGCCAGATTAACCTTTAAAAAACCAATTTTGGAAGAAAGACTGGTTGATATAGCAGAATATCACAACGTTATCATAGAATTTGAAGAAGACAACGTAATAATACTCTACGGAGATAAAGAAAACATCCAAAAAAGCCTGAAGGAACTCTCCACCTTCTTCAGTGAACAGATAGAAGACGAAGAGTAATAATTGGATAATAATGTATTTAATGGGGTATGCTTTATGAAGATTTTGGCTGTGGGAGATGTACACGGTGATTACTTGAAGATTATAGACTACCTAAAAAACAATAAGATAGACCTGGTAATAGTAGCGGGAGATATCACTCAATTCGGCCCGGCAGAGCTGGGGGAGGAAATATTAAATGAAATAAGCAGTTTCGAAGTCCCGGTACTGGCTATCCCCGGTAACTGTGACCCAGAAACAATCTATGGAAAAATCGAAAACTCCCGGGCAGTGAACATCCACGGAAAAACAATTACAATCAAGGATATAGGTATATGCGGTTTTGGAGGGTCCAATCCCACCCCCTTTAACACGCCATTAGAATTTGAAGAAATAGAGATCTATGATGAAGCAAGCAAGCTAATAAAGAACATATCAAATGAG
>JAJRAE010000198.1 GCA_028682985.1 Methanobacterium sp. | reverse complement strand
GTTCCTGTAAGATAATACGCAAAATTAAGGAAACTGAATTTGTGGAAGACGCATTAAAGAACTGTTAATTAACCATTGTTTTTTTTTAAAAATAATTATATTATTTTTTTTGAAGATTTCTAAAAAAAAATAAAAAAAAGAAAAAATTATTCTTTTTCTTAGAAAGGCAATTCTGCATAGATGCCTATTAAGGTCCAGTTGCTGGTGTCCCAATTATTTATTACACCGAAGGTGTTTCTAGGGCTTATTGCATCTGCGTAGTACCATATACCATTAGCGTATACCTGGGCCCATACATGTCCAAATTCACCGTCACTGAAGGTGCATATACCATGCTCGTATTTGGCTGGTATGCCCGCTGCCCGGGTTAGGGCAATTAACAGGTGGGTGGTGTCAACGCAGTTAGCGCTTCCTGAACTTAAGGTACCCAGTGCTCCTTTTACCGTGTTGTAGTAGTAGGAATATGTGGTGTTGTCGTTGACCCAGTTAAATATGGCAACCGCTTTGTCATAAGCAGTTGTTTTACCACTGGTTATACTGTTTGCCAGGTTTATTATCGTTGGACTGTTGGATGGGCAGTTATTTGTTGCCTGCAAATACTGGGAATAGTTGCTGGTGTCATCTGATGTTTTCCAGGGATTTAAGGCAGCATATCTTGGTAAAGCACTGTTTTGAGCGTAGAAGTTTAATATCCGTGATTCCAGATATATTAACGATTCATAGCGAATTTTTCCTAGAGTACTGCTGGCATAGTTCGGTGATTTTCCATTACTATTTAGGTAGTTTTGGATCCGTTTTGCCAGATCTATATACTCTGATTTGTATATGATTCCGCTCTCCAGGTCTTCTGTGGGATTGGCTGCTGTTCCAGTGTCTTTAACAACTATTTTAGTGGAATTTTTATTATAGATCTGTAGTATTCCTGTGTTTACAAGTTGTAGGAACTGGGGCATGGTTAATTGTTTACCATTTACTATTACGAAGTTGGGAAGCCTTTTATTTTCTTCTACAAAGGATTTGACCACTCCGGCCGCAGCACCTATCTGGGCTATGGTGAAACTGTTTGTGTTTTCAGCTGATTCATTTCCTGATGACTGGTTGGATATACTTGTCCATGGTATCAGTGAAGCAGATTTGGGCAGGACATTATTATCATCGTAGTAACTCAATATTCTTGAGTACAGGTATATCATTGAGGGAAAGCCAACATTCCCCTTCAAACTGGATGCGTAGTTGGGTGCTCTGCTGTTGGATTTAATGTAAGACTGTATTTTGCTTGCCATTGTTAGGTATTCTGTTTTATTGACGCTTCCAGTTTTAATGTTCTCAGCGCTGTTAAGGGGTGCATCAACAGTTTTTAATGTTATGTTGTTATTTTTCCCCTTGTTTATCTGTATCAGGCTGGTGGTCAGTAATTGTAGGAACTGAGGCATGGTAACCTGTTTTGTTCCTATGGTTACATTTTTAGGGAGTCTATGATTGGTTTCAATATAATATTTAACTCGTCCTGCTGCTTCGGTTATATTTTTATTGGTGAACCAGTTATTCTGGACATTACTGTAAGTGTCATCTCCTGCAGCCGCTGTGGCATACTGAATATTTTCTGTTTTTTGGGATTTATTGGAAGTTGTTGAGGAAATAACATTTGTGGAGTAAAGGTTTAGGTCTTGATTATTTGTGGCAGTACTAACCACTCCCCATTTACTGGAAGTAGTTGTTCCTTGATTATCGGCTGTATCTCTAAAGTTTTCAATATTAAACTCATTGTTTGTTGTATTTGTGCTAATTACAGTTGTCTGCTGATTTGTTGTGGTGGCGTATATATTGGGTATTAGCAATATTACCGCAAAAAGCAGTAACATTGTAAGCAACATAGGTCGCTTCATTTATACTGCCCCCTTATTTTCAGCAATGTCAGATAACTATTTTTAAATGGTTCCGACAAATAAATGATAAATTTAAGAATATATAAATCTTTTCCAATTTTTAATAAAAAAGAGGGTTTAACGAACTTATTTTCAGCAAAATTTATCCTTAAACTGCTGATTTATTATGAAATATTGTATTTAGGCGAAAAATTTTTATATACCCCTGGTTTTAAAATATATTCCTATGGAAATATTAAATGTACAGAAGGCGCTGGTAATCCTTCAGAACTCAGAGTACATGGCTGAGCTCATACCAGAGGTAAGGAGTAATTTGGTGATGGCCCGGGAGAATGCTGAAACCATAGAGGATGTGGTGGGGATACCGGGAAGGATAACCACTGTTAAAGGTAAGTTAAGAGCTTTTCTGAAACCGGAATGGGGTGCATCATCCCATATGGCTCGGCTTGTTCTGGAAGTGATGAAATACAACCCAGGCAGGCGCAGTGCTATTAATCTACGCTACAACCCTGAAGTAATTACCATATGCGAAAAATTAGGTCTTAAAGTATCATATTATAACCGTTTAGAAGAACCAGATGAATTACGGAAACAGGAAGGAAAAACCATATCCTGGGGAGTGGAGCAAGCCATAAACAGGATAGATGAAGTTCCTGATGTCATATACCATACTGGAGATTGGGGAAAGGAGGCAATCATAGCATTAATTGGTCATGATGCTATTGAAGTCGCTGAAATGGCGGTTTGCATAGCAAAACTCCTGAATATAAGAAAGAAAGAAAATAAAATAAACTCCTGAATATGTGGAGAAAAAGGGCTAGCTAATTCATATAAATTAAGAAAGTCAAATCTAATAAGAAATTAGGCGTTAAAAAGGTATTTTTTATTCAACATCTACTATTGTTTTATCCAGTTTGGGGAGGATAATCTGGAGTACTCCGTTGTTAAATGTTGCCTGAGCAAGATCAGCCTTTATCTTTTCAGGTAACTCTATCACCCTTTTGATTTCATCATATTTTCTTTCCTTTTTAATGTAGGATGATCCATCTTCCAGGGGGTCTTCCTGATAGAGGGCTACGATCTCCAGAGTGTAATCGCCCATATCTATACTGATATTCTCTTTCTGAAATCCAGGAAGGTCGGCTCTAACAATAAGGTTATTATCATCTTCTAAAACATCAACCAGGGGTTTGTTTAATATCCCGCCAGTGTATCCGGAAATTGTCTTCTCTAACTCACTCTGTGATTCCCGGATAGTATTTATAGCATCCTGGAAAACCTGTTCAGCCATATTTCTTCTTGTCATTTTTTAAATTCCTCCAATTTATCTATGATCTGATTAACTCCACTTCCCTCTGAAGCTGTAATAAGTAATGGATCATCAACACTAACCACATATTCTTCTAATTTCTTTTCATCTTCCACCAGGTCGATTTTATTAAAAATACAGATAATCGGTATTTTAAAGACCTTACTTATTGACTGATAAAGTTTGAGCTGATTATCCAGGGGATAACCCGAGGTTTCTGAGGCGTCAAAGATATATATGATTACATCTGCTAGATGTTCCAGGGCTACCATGGCGTTGAGTTCGATGGTGTTCATATCATCTATAGGCCGATCCAGAAGACCGGGGGTGTCGATGATTTGATATTTCTGCCATTTACGCTCTAAATGTCCTATCTGTATACCGGTGGTTGTGAATGGATAATCTGCCACCTTGGGCTCGGCAGTGGTAATCTGCCTAAGCAGAGTGGATTTCCCTACATTGGGAAAGCCTGCTATAACTGCGGTTACTGCATCGAAATCTACAGTGGGCATATTACGCAGTCGGGCTTTGGTGTAGTTTAGAAATTCTAATTCATCCCGGATACGATTCACCACAGAGGATATACGGCCGTATGCTTCGTTCCTGATACTTGAGGCGTTTTCCGGGTTGGATCTTCTGATCTTGTGTATGTATTGATTTTCCAGTTTATTTATAAGACCATCTGCCCAGTTCAATGCTCCTAAAGATTTTTTAAGCTGATCAACACCCACCACCACATCAATGTAATCCTGATAGAAGAGGGGCATCTCTTCCACCTTTGGTGTCTTTTTTAAGATGCTTTTAAAAGATTCTTCAATCACCTGACAGGCTGTTCTGACTCGTGCTTCTTCAATTCTTTTAGATTTCATTTGACGAGGAACATTAGAGCTTCTAACCTTATTTGCAGCCTTTTTAGCCCGGTTAAATCCTTTATCTAATAATTCTTCTGGAGTGGGGATAGTTGGTAGGAACATGGTATTATCACGATTTAATTAAAAAGAAATTAAAATTAATTGATGTAGTTTATTGTTAGGTTCAGGGAATATTTAAATGGACAGTAATTTCTTGATTTTTACTCTTCAAAGATCTGGCTCTGGAATTTAAATATCTTTATCTCTGGGTCAAGCCAGCAGTCAGAATTTAGCCCGGCCTTCATACAGGTGTTTGCTAAGAATTCCTCCTCATCCCACTGCCACTCCACAGCAACCTGCGGCAGTAGCAGGCCCCGGCAGAAGCTGCTTTCCATTATTAGCCCATCTTCTCCTAGCTTTATTTTTCCCGGATATTCTGATGGCTTATCAACCAGGATGATTTGTGGTTTAGTCAGAATACTTACTTCCACTTCTATGTTATCCAGTTCCTGGGGAGATACCGGTGGAAATCTGGGATCCTGGATAGCTGCAGATATAGCGACCTCAATAATCGCATTAACCAGAGGTTTTATAGGTTCAGGATACCCAATACAACCCCTTAGCTGTCCCTTGCTATTTAAGGTTACAAAGGCACCCATCTCCTCATTCAATGATTCCGGCGTGTCTTCAGGCACGTTTATTATTATCTTATCTTTCAGGTAAGCTTCAATAGCACTTCGGGCTAGTTTTAATAAAAATTCACCTTCAGCATCAGTGATCATCTATGGTTACCCCCTATTTTTGTAAATGATTTCAATATATACACCAGGTATAATTATTGAATAATTCTATACTCCTCCCCCTACAATGGCTTCTTTAACCTTTACATGTGGTCCGCCATCACCCACGGGTACGGTCTGTCCGGATTTACCGCAGAATCCCACTCCCATCTTGAAGTCAGATCCCACTTTTTCCACTTTAAGCAGCATTTCCAAAATATTCCCAGATAATGAAACATCCCGTAGAGGGGTTTTTACCTCTCCTTTTTCTATTAAGAAGGATTCAGCAGCGTTAAACTGGAAAATTCCTTTACCAGTATCTACCTGGCCTCCTCGTGATCCTTTCAGGTATATGCCGTTATCCATGTTTTCTAGGAGTTCATCGAACTGGTAATCACCTGGTTTAAGGTAAGTGTTGCTCATACGTACTATGGGCTGGTCCCCTATTACTGATCTTGCATTTCCTGAGGGTTTGATATCCAGTTGGGATGCTGTTTCCCGGGAGCTTAGGTAAGAGACCAGTTTACCGTCCTTAACTAGGATGTTTTTACTGGTTTTAACACCCTCGGAGTCATAGGGATAATATCCAAAAGCATCCATGGTGGCGTCATCGATGATGGTGACTAATGGTGAGCCTATCTGGTCTCCAATTTTATCCTTGAGTATGGAATCATTTTGTAATATCAGATCAGCTTCAGATGCATGGCCTAGGGCTTCGTGTATAAATACTCCGGTTAGTTCTGGATCCATTATAACCGGGAATTTTCCTGATGGGGGTAGTTCTGCTTTTAAGAGTCTCAATGCTTTTTCTGCTGGTTTTCTCCCGAATTCTTCCAGGTCCTCCTTTTGCAGGATTTCAAATCCTGCTGCCCCTCCGGTGCTTTTATGCCCGAACTGGATGGTTCCATCTGAGGCTGCTACTGCATTTAAAAATAGTGCTACTCTGCTTTCAGCCACCTGGAGTTCTGTTCCTTCGCTGTTTGCAAATAGGGTGGTTCCTTCCATATCCACATAATTGACGGTGGTGCTTACAATTCCGTCCAGATTGGCTGCTCTTTCTGCATCGGTCATAATTGCCTTTTTATCATCGAGAGATACATCTTGAACCTTTATTTTTGCCTTGCTCTGCACATTATCCTGTGCAGGAACCATAGGGGCTAATTTAACCACATTTTTTAGCTTACTTGCTAATTTTAATGAAGTTTGAGCGATCTCCTCCAGTTTTGAAGGCTCGGTGGTGAAACTTACCCCCCACGCTCCGTTTTTGAGTACCCGGACACATCCTCCCCAGTTATTGCCGGATCTTATCTCCTGTATTTTCCCGTCTTTCATTACTATTACATTGTTCTGGCTTTCACCTATTCTTAAATCAACATAATCTACATTATCTCTTAATGAATCGGTAATTTTACTGATTAAATCAGGATCTAATGAATAATCTACTGTTTTATTAATATATACTCCCCCTGAGTTATCCTGGTTGATTTTTTATATTCTAAATAAAATTCGTTATGTGGTTCTTTTATTAATTTCTATCTTTAAGATTATTAAAATTTTAGGATTGGAATTATTAAGCTTTTCTTAAGTGATTATCGTCTAATTAAAAGATTTTAAAGGAGTCATATAGGACTTACATATTTATTAATACTCTAATCACTTATTTTTGGGATAATTTGGGCATAAATTTTTATACTTAAATCTATAATCTGATAATACATTTCACTAGCAAAGAAATGTGAAACCGAAAAATTAGAAATAGAAAATAAAAACAAAAAAAAGACTCTAGAAATAGAAGATAGATAAAAAGATGGGGTGATAGAAGATGAAAAGAATAGCCCTAATATGCATTTTTGCAGTGATGTTAAGCACCATGCCCATATATGCAGCGGACTCCAGCACTGCTCAACAGCTGCAATCCGACAATCCCGAGCTTTATCAGGATTTGATGGATATTAAAGACCAGATAATGCAGAATCCTAGTCAGATAACTGACCTCTTACAGAGAGAGGATGTGCAGAACGAAATCAGTCAGTGGTTACAGAGACAGGATGTACAGGACCAGATTTATCAGTGGCTGCAGAATCCGGTAGTTCAGGAAAATCTGAACATTTTATTCCAGAATCAGAATATAAAAAGCGAATTGAACAATATTCTGAATGGATAAAACTATAAAAAAATTTTTTTTGAATTTTTTTAATTTTTTTTTTTAAACTGAATATATTATTAAATAAATTTACGCCTTCTAATTCTCGACATTAACTTTATTATTATATAAACTAAAAGAGTTATAGACCAACAAAAGCACTGAGTGTGGACAGAATGAAAACAGTTGAGGAAATAAACCAAAAGATCAAGGATGGAGATGCGGTGGTGGTGACCGCCGCTGAAATGACCCAAATAGTAAATGAAAATGGAGTTAAACAGGCCGCTCGAGAAGTGGATGTTGTAACAACTGGAACATTCGGTGCTATGTGTTCATCAGGAGCATTTCTTAACTTCGGTCATAGTGATCCGCCCATAAAGATGTCCAGAACCTACCTGAACGGGGTGGAGGCCTACTCTGGTCTGGCTGCGGTGGACGCCTATCTCGGTGCAACCCAGCCCAACAGAAACCCCGAAGTAGGACTGGAACATGGAGGGGCTCATGTTATAGAAGACCTGATCCGGGGTAGGGAGGTTGAACTACTGGCTGAGGCCTATGGTACCGATTGTTATCCTTTAACTGAGATTAAAACCCAGGTGAGTCTGGAAACCCTTAACCAGGCCATTATGGTTAACCCTCGTAACTGCTACCAGAACTACGCTGCAGCAACCAATTCCACAGATGAAACACTCTACACTTATATGGGCACCCTACTGCCCAACAAGGGAAATGTAAGCTACTCCAGTGCAGGAGAGTTAAGCCCATTACTTAACGACCCCTACTTCCAGACCATTGGAACAGGAACCCGCATATTTCTATGTGGAGGGGAAGGATACGTCATGGGGGAAGGGACCCAATTCGCCACTGAGGTGGAAAGGAAGAATGGAGTTCCCGTATCCACCGCCGGAACCCTCATGCTTAAAGGAGACATGAAGGAGATGGATCCAGAATTTGTAAGGGGGGCTACCATGCCCAGATATGGACCGACACTCTATGTTGGTGCTGGAATACCCATACC
>JAJRAE010000193.1 GCA_028682985.1 Methanobacterium sp. | reverse complement strand
CCATGGTTGGAAGTTATAGATTGATGCTCCCACCAGAAATACATCATCTCTCCATCTTTTGGCCAGTACCGGATACCGGGAGATGGGGGTGTGATCATTTTCCTGGAAGAAATCCAGAAATGTTTTAATGATGGAGTGTAGATCATATTTTTTTCTAGTAGCTGGGTTACCAATAAACTCATATTTATCACAGGGGGCATCCCCACAGGTTTCTTTATCACCCACAGTCCAAAAATCCTTTCCACAGGTTACACAGGTCTTCTTACTATATCCCATTAATTCAAGCTGTTTTGACATAAAAATCATCAATAATAATCCTTTTTAATATGAAAACTAGAATAATTTATGGACTTTCTTAAATTTATATATTCATGCTATTCTAACTGGTTGGATATCTTAATTTTTTTTTAATCTGGTATCATTAGTTTTTGCTGGGATATACATTGATTTATTCAATTTCATCTGAATAATCCCTACAAACAGAAAAATATTTATACCCCATACTTGTATTAATTGCCTTTTACTTATCTAAATCTTTAAATATCCCTTTAAATATAATATTAAATGCAAGTGTCTTATAATAATTAATTTTTTTAAATACGGTGGGAAAATATGGATAACAGCGATAATGGAAATTCTAAAAATCTGTTAAAAAGAGCCTATACCTGCAAAAGTAACGAATTTGAATCAATCCTGGAAAAGATCGACGATGAATTATCAAGAAACAGAAAAGATCAGGATGCCCTTACTGCAAAATTAGTCTTAACCAGCAAAATGGCTGTTAAAAGATTAGAATCCAAATAAATATATTTTTAATAGGAAAATGAAAATTTTTATTTAAATAATTATTAATTATCTAAATAGTATTAATTAATTTTAAAAAAAAAATAAAAAATAAGAAAAAAGAATTAACCAAAGAGAGCGCCGAGACCGGCTGCTGCTTCTTCTTCTTTTTCTTCTTCAGATTCTTCTTCTTCCTCTTCTTCCTCAGGAGCTTCAGGAGCTGCTGCGGCTGCTGCGGGCGCTGCTGGTGCGGCTGTTAGGGCTGTTTTTTCAATTGCTTCGTCAATATCCACATCTTCTAAAGCTGCGATTAATGCTTTAATTCTGGCATCGTCAACTTCTGATCCAGCTGCTTCCAGTACTTTCTTTACATTTCCTTCATCAATTTCCTGACCGGTTGTGTGCAATAACATTGCTGTGTATACGTATTCCATATGATTCACCTTCTAAAATGTTTTTATAAAATTTACAAACTTTTTATTTACTTTTTTAATAATTTAAATCATCAAATTAAAGTATTTATCCGAATAGAGAGCCGAGACCGGCTGCTGCTTCTTCTTCTTTTTCTTCTTCAGATTCTTCCTCTTCATCGGGAGATTCATCATCTTCTTCTTCTGGTTCTTCAACGGTCACCGTGCTTGAACTCAGCTTCCCACGGATGTCATCATCCACCGCGTCACTGTTTTTTGCTGCGATTTCTGAGGCCAGTGCTAGCATCTGGTTGTAGGCTTTTGGTATGAGTAACAAAATGGTTTTTCCATTTAATATCTCAGAATTAACCGCCAGATTAATGGCATTGGTTGCAGCTTTGGAGATGAGTATTGGCATGGATACTTTGTTGAATATTTCTGCGTTAACTGATAGATTCAATGCTTTGGTATATGCATTTTGTATATCGGATAGGGTTTTTTCAGAGTCGATAGTTAAAAGATCAGCTGTATAGATGGTTTGATCTTCATAAGCGGCCTTTAAATCTATACCTACTTCCATGGGGTGTATTTCCAGTCTGGTAAGTATACTGGCCACGTTACCTGGGATCTGCTCTCCTTCTTCAACCACGGTTTTGTCCTTGGTGATAACGATCTTTCCCTTATCTATCTTGGCGGGTATCCCGATTTTCTGAAGCTCTCCCAGCATGGGGCCAGGAGGAAATGCAGTATCACCCTGGGGAACCACTATATCTGAAGGGGCTATATTACCTGCCTTTGCTGGGGCCTGAGTTTTACTCTCCTCCAAAATCTTGTAGAGTTTAAAGGGGTTCATATCAGTAAAAATCAGGGCGGGCTGTCCTTCCATATGTTCGCTCAGTGCTTTTATATTTGTTTTTTCAGAATCGTTAAGTGCCAGGTTCATAAGTGTCTTACGGGACATCTTAATTTGGGCACTGTCCTTCAAGGTTCTGCGCATTTTCTGAAGTTGAGGGGCAGGAATATCAGACAGATCGGCCATACCAACCACTTTATGGCTTCCAATTAAGCCTTTGAGGTCTTTAACCTCTTCTTTCTTCCAACTTGCAATATGAGGCATTTTAGATCACCCTCGCAACAGGACCCATACTGGTTTTTATGTACATCGATTTTATCTGATTTCTACCTTTCTCCAGATTCCGGTCCAGTATCGCCAGTACTGCTTCAACATTATCTGCAATCTGTTCGTCATCCATTTCCTGTGATCCTATCAGGGCCTGAATAACTGGTTGATTTTTTATCCTGACGTTTATGGTACTTTTCAATCTTTCTATTATGGGTTCTGGTTTTACAGTGGCGGGCACTGGTTTTGGCATCTTCTTCCTTGGTCCCAGTACCGGTCCCAGGAATCTACCTACCAAAGGCATTAAATCGGCCTGGGCAACGAAAAAATTGTACTGGTTGGCCATTTTTTTGGCTTCTTTCCGATTTTTACCCAGTTCTTCCAGTTCAGATCTGGTTATTACCAGATCTGCTCCGGCATTTTTTGCCTGAAGTGCCAGTTCTCCATCAGCTATAAAAGCGATTTTAACTCCCTTCCCTCTTCCTTGAGGGAGGAACACTTCTTCATCTATACGGTTTTCTGGCTTTTTCACGTCTAAATCCTTGATGTTTATCACTACATCAATGGATTGTGTGAAGTTTCTCGGCTTTGAGTCTTCCTTAGCCTTCTTCACCGCTTCCATTATCTCTTGTTTCAAATCAATTCCTCCATGAACTTTTAGGTAAAAAGTTCATATTAATTGTTTTACTGTTTCTAGCCATTTTTTATTATTAAAAAATGAGAGTTAATCTGTTAATTTATCGTCATAATTACCCTGATCTATTTCTTGCTGCACTTCTCTGGGGTCTTTTCCTTCCACAGTTATCCCCATACTTACACAGGTTCCTATAACCTCTTTAGCAGCATTCTTATAATCATTGGATAATAGAGCATCGAATTTCATCCTAGCAATCTTTAAGGCCTGTTCCACAGATAAATCTGCTACTTTATCCAGACCAGGGTCCTGGGATCCTTTTTCGAT
>JAJRAE010000026.1 GCA_028682985.1 Methanobacterium sp. | reverse complement strand
TTTTCTAAAGCAATTATCTGAAAACCACCCCACCATAATGTACTCCACTTTAAGTGGTTTTGAAAAGATAAAATCATCAATCAAACAAAATATGAATCAAAAAGTGAATACAGGAAACTGTAAAAACTGTGGAGAACCAGCATCAGGAGAGCTATGTAAAGCATGCATCTTCCTGGAGCAATTAAAACAAAGATGAAAATAATTTTTTGGGATACCCACAGAAAAAATACTTATAATAATTTTATAAAAAAATTTGAGGACCCATTATGGATATCGAAGTAATAATAGGGGAAGATACATTAGAAAAATCCATCCCTGAAAATAGTTCAATAAAAGAACTGCTTAAACTATTAGAAATTCCAACAGAGACCGTGGTTGTGAAAAGAAATCAGTCAATAGTAATAGAAGAAGAGATAATAAATGATGGAGATACCATAGAAATTATAAAAGTTATATATGGTGGATGATTTTTTTAATTAAATTAATTAGTTTAACTTTATTTAATATGGCGGGTGAAAAATAATTGGATATCCAGATCATCAGAGAACACATTTCCCGGTATTTTACCATTAAAAGCTTCTCAACTGACCCTGAAAATCCCTATTTTATTCTGGAAGATTACGATGCCCAGAAATTCGCTCAGCTATCCCGAGAACTGGAAGAACTGGGATATGTGCCGGGTATAGATAAATCAGCTGACAACTACCTTATTAAGTTGTCCAAATGGAAGCCCAGTGGGAAATCAAAGTACCATATCAACATCATACTCTTCCTGATTACCATAGCCACCACCTTCTTTGCTGGTTACTACTTCATAGGACATGGTGTCTTGGATGGAATAGCATTCTCAGTGGCAATAATGGCCATCATAGGCACCCATGAAACTGCCCATTATCTAGCTGCCCGTAAATATGGGGTGAAAGCCACCCTCCCCTACTTCATTCCTGCACCCACATTTATTGGAACATTTGGGGCGGTGATCAATGTTAAATCTCCCATACCTACCAAAAACGCCCTTTTTGACCTGGGAGCAAGCGGACCTCTGGCTGGCTTCATTGTAACCATACCAGTTTTGATTATAGGCATCTACCTCTCCACAGTGGAACCACTAAAAGCTGGTTCTGTTATATTCAACCCCCCATTACTAATGAGTATAATAGCCTACTTCACGGCACCATCCGTTCCAGGGGGATACATGTTGAACATCCATCCCCTGGCATTTGCAGGATGGGTGGGTGTTGTGGTGACCATGCTCAACCTGATGCCGGTGGCATTCCTTGACGGCGGACATATCTCCCGTTCCCTATTCAAAAAGAACATTCACAAGACCATATCATTAATAGGGGTGTTAATAACCATAGCACTGGGCTGGATACCCATGGCTCTCCTGATGGCTTTCATAATGATCTTCTCCAGGGAACATCCCGGAGCACTGGATAATATTACAAAACTATCCAGAAACCGTAAAATCTTAACTGTGGTCCTGATTATAGTCTTCATATTATGTCTGGCCCCAGCACCTTCCTATCTTTGAAATAATTATAACTTATATTAACAAGAAAAAGTTTAGAGGCAAGTTTTATGAAAGTTTACTACCAATGTGCCCCATGTTTCCTGCGACAGGCAAGAGAAGCCCTGGATATGGCCACCACGGATGAATCCCTGAAGTTAGAAGTAATGGAAAAATTAACCAAGATTTTAGGTGAAGATTACCAGAGGAATGCAGCTTCCAACAAAATTGGGACCCGCATTCACCGAACCATCAAAAAGGAAACCGGAAATGAAGATCCCTACCAGATTCAAAAGGAAAAGTGCAACCAGATAGCCCAGCAGTTCCTACCAACAATAAAGAAGCTACTAAAGAAAGACAGCTCACTGAAAAACCATGTCAAAGCAGCTATTACTGGTAATATAATAGATTTCGGTGCCCTGGGTCTGGAAGTTGATATTGAAAATTTGATCCAGGAAAATATGCAGAGGGATCTGGCGGTTGATCACTCTCCACAGCTGGAGGAAGAATTAAAAAAGGCACATGAAGTCCTTTATTTAGTGGATAACATTGGTGAGATAGTTTTTGACAAACTGCTTATTGAAAAACTAAAGGAATATCAGGTACAAATTACGGTGGCAGTAAAGGAAAAACCCATCTTAAACGACGCCTGCTTGTCTGATGCCCTGGAAATAGGTATAAATGATGTGGCAGAACTGACTACTATTGGAACAGACTCCATTGGTGTTGTATATGAAGATTTTTCACCAGAATTCAGAGAAGAATTCTGGAATGCTGACCTTATTATAGCCAAGGGACTGGGTAACTACGAAGGCCTGGATGAGATTGAACTAAAAGATAAACCGGTGTTCTGTCTTTTAAATGTTAAATGCGAACCTATAGCCCGTAATGTTGGGGCTAAGTTAGGGGATAATGTGATTATCAAACTCTAATTCGCTGAGAATGAGGTTTTAATTATGAAGGTGGGATTTATAGGATTTGGAGAGGTAGCATCAAACCTTTCAAAATGGCTTAAGGATGAGGGAGTGGAATCATACACCTCACTTGAAAACAGAAGCTCAAAAACAAAGAAACTGGCAGAGGAATATGCAGCGAATATCTGTCCAGATAATAAAACTTTAGCGGAACTCTCTGACATATTAATATCTGCTGTTACACCTGCAGAGGCAGTGAATGTGGCAGAAGAAGTGGGTAAATATGTAAAGGGCATATATGTTGATCTAAATAACATATCCCCCCAAACAGTCCGAAAAGCACTAGGTAATATAGAGAATGGGAAAACAGTGGATGCCGCCATCATGGGCGGAATAAAGAAAGAAGGCGTAAAAGTCCAGATCATAGCATCCGGCAGGTGCGCCTCCCAATTCGCTGGACTAAATAAATACGGGCTAAATATCAAAATAGTTAACCATGATCCTGGCAAAGCTAAGGCATTGAAGATGCTAAGAAGCTCCTACACAAAGGGTGTATCTGCCCTATTATTAGAATCCCTTTATTCAGCATATATGATGGGCTTAGATAAGGAATTTTTAGAAAATCTGGAAAGAACTGAATGTCCCGGGTTTAAAAACTCAGCCATTTCCCGTGTAAAAAGCAGTGCAATCCATTCTCAAAGAAAAGCACAGGAAATGGATGAAATCATAAATTTCATGATAGAATATGGACATATTATCATGAGCAAATCTACAAAAGAAGTGTTTAAGGATATTTATAGTAAAATAAGCCATGATAAAAGGTACGAAAATTATAAGGAACTTTTTGAATCTATTAAATAATTTATATAAAAAATTAGAAATAAATAATAATCATAGAATTTAAATAAATATTATTTAAAAGTAAATTATGAAGCCATCTATAGGGAGATTATTTTTATATGACTAAAACTGACCTGGAAGAAAATTGTCAGAAAGAATTAAGAAAACTTCTTGATAAAAAAATTATAAATGTGAAATTTAAATCCCATAATTCCGATTGTTGGAGGCTGCATATAGATACAGATGATGGAAAAATGGTGCTGACTTTCTGCAAAGATTGGAACTGTCCGGTGGTGGAGTACCGGACTCCTACAGAGTAAATTTTTTTTTACTATATTAAAATTATAATATTTGTAGAACTTTAATTCAATTTATAATATTATATTATTGTAGAACTTTTTATTCAATCATTTTTACTTCTAAAACGAGTTGGTTTTGATATCTTGAAATATAAGATTAGCATAATAGTTCCGGTTTTTAATGTTGAAGATTATATTCGGGATGCTTTAGAGTCAATAATAAGACAAACAATTGGATT
>JAJRAE010000002.1 GCA_028682985.1 Methanobacterium sp. | reverse complement strand
GGCACCACCAGGTGGACGCTGTCCACCCCACATTCTAGGGCAGCATCTACATCAGTCTTAACCGCCCTGGCGAAGCTGCAGATCTCCGCGTTTAGATCTTCCTTGACTACTTTTTTAATGCCTTCTCTTTCACCCTTAGATGTTATGGCTGAACCCGCTTCGATGATGTTCACACCGAGATCATTTAGCTTGATCGCTATCCTTAATTTCTCATCAGGAGTTAGTGAAACTCCGGGTGTTTGTTCTCCATCTCTAAGTGTGGTGTCCAGTATCTTAACTTCCAAGGGAATCCCTCATTTTTAAATTTTAAATTTTTAGTATCAGGTCTTTACCATTACTGATATTACTCTGGTTAAGCTTTTATGCATTCTTATATGGTGTTGTTCTATTATTTTAAATTTTGTACCTTTTAGGAATTCTTTAATTTCCATGTAATGGGGTGTGGCCATACAGATCCGGCCCCCTTCCTTTATAACATTTTCCAATGATAATAGGGCTTCTCCACAAAGCTTATGGCTTTCTTCGCCCCTTGTTGACGCGGATATGCCGTATGGTGGATCTGTAGCCACCGCATCTATCTTATAGGGTAATTTTAATGTTCTAACATCTGCCTGAAAGACCATGGAGTTGTTGATGTGGCAGTGCTCCAGGTTTTCTCTGGTTCCTTTGACCATCTTTGGATCAATATCAGTACCCACAACCTGGGCTCCGATTACCCCGGCCTCTATTAATATTCCTCCTGTTCCACAGAAAGGATCCAATAACTTTTCTTTACTTCTGATCATGGTAAGATTAACCATGCACCGGGCCAGCTTGGGACTCATGGATCCAGGATAGAAAAAGGGTCTTTTATGGGGCTTTAAATCGTAGAAATGTTTCTTAGATATCTTCAAGATGGTTTTACCAAGAAATACTTTACCATCCAATAAAACAATCCTGATTAATACTGATGGTTTTTCCAGATTCACACTATATTTGTACTCTGTTTGTTCATTTATTATGGAGCCGATTTTTTTCTCAAGTTCCAGGGTGTTAGTTGAAGATTTTCCCCTCTTCTTTATTCTAACAGCAAATTCATCGTTTATTATTTCTTTCCAGGCATATTTCTGTACTTCTTGTGTTAATTTTTCTTCTTCACAGGTTAAAAGCACCTGGAAAACTTCGTGGGTAAAAGATAATCTGTTTAATATGTTCTTGGAGTGATCTTTCGCTAGATACTCATCAGGTATATCAATTACTATTAATCCTTTAAACCTATTCTTTATTGAATAGGGAACTTTTTCCGCCTTTAAAACAGCTTTTAATTCAGCTAATGGGAGGGTTTCATGTTCAAGGGATAATATAAAGGCTATTTCCATAGAAATAATAGACACTTTAAGGACTTATAGTTTTGTAAAAAATTAAGTATTTTGATTGAAACTCAATATTGAAATGTTCCAAAAAAGATTTAAAGTAAAATCACTTCCATAGAGAAGAAACTCCCCGGGCCAGGATCTTGGGAAGTATTTTAAAAAGAATACCACGTTTAAACATCAACTTAACCAGGGGTGACTGATCATCCATTTCCCCATGATCTGATATCACATCTTCAGCACCCTCTTCTTTAAGTTTTATGAACATGTGATCCAGATCATCATCAGATAAAGATTTAAATATTTTCTGCACCATTAACTGGGTTTTAAGTTCGGATTTAAAATTTTTACGATAAATTGTTTCATATTCTTTTAGCAGATTAACATCATCATTTTCTAACGCTTTTTCTGTTGTATCAGCTGCTATTTGAGCACACTTAAAGCCCATAATCAGTCCACCGCCAGTGGTTGGTTTAACTTGAGAAGCTGCATCTCCTAAAAGCAAAATATTATTTTTAACAATTTCTTTTTTAGAATGGTATACCGGAATTTTTCCCTGATATTTTTTAACAATTTTATAACCATTGAATTTTAGTTTAGAATCCATATAGGTTTTTAATATTTCATTCAGGGTATAATAGTTATACGATCCAAAAATACCAACTCTTGCCTGGGTATTTGTTAGGGGGATCATCCAGATAAAACCAGGGGCAGTTGAGGCATAGGCCTGAAGATGAACATAATTCGTGTCAAAAAGGTCCTTAGGAAAATCCACTAAAAACTGTGCTGCATGTAAGGAATTATTTAACTGCGGTTGAGCTGTGATCTTACTGGCTATAACCGAGTTATGACCATCAGCACCTACAATTACTTTCCCCTTAAAATTATTCAATCCATTTTTTATTTCTATTTGTCCGCTTTTAACATCTATATCTCTAACATTATTTTTTAAATATAGTTCAGCACCTGCTTCCACTGCTTTTTCTGCAAGATACTGATCATAACCAACTCGATCTACAACAAAAGCTTCTGGCTTATTTTTTGAAACTTTAAGGATATGATTAGAAGGTGAATATAGATAAGCTCCGTAAAAAGGATTTATAATAATTTCCGGGGGCAACAAATTTACTTCTTTTATCTGCTTACCCAGTAAACCAGCACATTGAAGAGGTACACCTACTCTGGTCTTTTTCTCTATTATCCCTACTTTAAATCCTTTTTCAGCCATGTAACGGGCGTAGGTTGTACCCACCGGCCCGGCACCCACTATTAATACGTCGTACATATAATATCAGATATTTTTTATCGGAATTCACTTTTAGACTTGAATGAATTTTTATTTAATCATGTTTAACTTGAATAAATTTTAACTTGAAATATTATTTAAAATAGTTACTAAAGATATTATTGGAGCACTGATATTAAAGTTAATTTTAACAGCCAATGGTTTTTTTAATAACTCTAATTTCTGGGCCAGTACATAATAATAAATACCCCTATAAGAGCAATTGACGCTCCAAATATATCAAAGCGGTCTGGATTTATTTTATCTATCTGCCATCCCCAGAGAAGGGATAAAAATATGAAAACACCACCATAGGCAGCATAAACTCTACCAAAGTTGGCCGGTTGTAAAGTGGGAATGATACCGTACAGGACCAATATAACCGCCCCAAGAATGGCAAATTCTATACCGCGACCCTCACGCAGATATAACCAAATGAGGTAACCGCCTCCTATCTCAAATAAACCTGCCACTATGAAAAGCAGAATAGACCTAATCATGTCCATTATGTTCACCCAATTACTTATTGAATAACAGTAAATAAATTTTAATGTTATTTAAAATAAGGTTCTGTTTGAATTTTCTAATTTTAGATAATATTAACCAGTACTAGGGCTTTTGAACAAATTTAGAATAAATAAATATGAGAATT
>JAJRAE010000136.1 GCA_028682985.1 Methanobacterium sp. | reverse complement strand
TGGCCTATGGAACTGCTGTGGTGGCTCATAAAATAGAATAAAAAACTTATTATTTTAAATTTTCACATATTTACTAATATTTTTTTTTTAATAACTAAATAAGGGTAATAATCATGTTCAATGGATATATAGAAGTAGATGGTAAGAAGCTGCCCCAGACGCTGCTTGGAAGCTCTCCCTTCATAGCGGCGGCACAGTTCGGACACCGGGCCCGGCTCTACCAGCTGGACCTATACAGTCAACCAGAGAATATCCTCAAGGTAATCAGGAAATCTTACCAGATGGGGGTTAAGGGTATACAGCTAATTCCCTACCCTCCTGTGGTTGAGGCGTTAGAAATGGCCCGTGATGAGGGCCTTGAGTTAAATATCCTGGGAACAGTTCGCCCCGGGGATGAAGAGGGAGATATTGAACTTCTCTCAACTTTAGAGGCAGATGCCATGCTACTCCACGCCGCTATAACCGACAGCTGTAGTTGGGATGTCATAGCTGGCCATTTGAACTTGATGAAGGATGAGGGCAGTGTACCTGGACTGGCAACTCACCAGCCGTTCCGCACTACCCGTAAAATTCTGGAATCATCAGTGCTTGACCTTTTCAACCTCTACATGATCCCGGTAAATAAGTTGGGCTACCTGATGGACACTGAATTCTTCATGGAGAAAGAACGGGACGAACTGGCTGAGTTAATGGGAAAGATGGATAAAACCATAATTGTTAAGAAAACCCTGGCCGCAGGCATAATAACTCCCCAGGACGCTTTCCAGTTCCTGGAAAAGGTTGATTATGCAGATATGATCGCTTTAGGAATAGCCTATGAAAATGAGGCAGAGGAAACTTTTGGTCTGCTCTTTGAGGAATAATTTAAATTAAAAAAAATTATTAATAATTTTTTATTTTAGTATTTAGGAGTTCTTTCTCTCCTTTAATAATCGGATGAATTCCCGGCAGTTCTCCATTTCACATATCTCATGGGTGTTCACGCAGGGTATTCCCTCTATACATTCCACTATCCGCTTGCTTTCCATTATGAAGACCGCTTCTTTCTGGGTGATGTCTCTGAGGTCCTTAACATTCAGGGCCATCTTCTTAAGCACCTGTTTGTTCCGGTTCTTCTCCAGGTTAGTCAGAAGTATATTCTCCTTTTCTTTCTGGCTATTGGCCTGGGATATGGCGTCAAAGGGTGTTCTGTGGGTGGGAAGAACTCCGAAGCCCAGTTTAATAAGTTCCCTTGGTTCCCTCTTGATATCAGAAAGTTTTTCTCCTTCAGTATCTGATTTTTGTTCGGCTGTTTTTAGGATGTCAGATTTCTTCTCTGGTGCCTTAAAGAGGTCTATGGATAGAGTTATCTTCATGTTCAGAATGCTCTCAAGTAACATGGCTGTTTCAGGATAAGCCCGTACCATTCCGTGCTCATATTTATATATGGTCTCACGGGATACATGGGCGGTGTCTGCCAGGTCCTTAAGTGATAGATTCTCTCTTTCCCTCATTTCCTTAAGCAGTTCTCCGTCGATGTTCACGTAATAACCTCCCCGGTCTGCCAGTATCTCGGGGTATACCTCATCGGCTACCATGTTCCGTAGGGTTTCCGGGGCTACCACAGGTATGCCATGCCTTTCGTAGACCACGTCCTCCTCCAGGGGCTCTGTCTTTGATTTAAAACCAACCACCAGGGGTGATGCCAGGAAGGTACGGGCCAACCTCTTGATCTCCAGGGCCTGTTGGCTGCTGAATCCATCCACATTAATCAGCACTTTAAGTAAAAGTAGAATAAGCTCCCTGCGGGCCACCATATCAAAGCAGCTTCGATCATAGATATTTGATGTTTCAAAACCATGATTAGCCAAGAGTTCAGTTATCTCAATTAATACTTGATCACGGTGCATGGGTATGGCATTCATGGGGGATCGCCTGGTAAAATATATGTGCTTAATTGTGGAATGAAAGTTTATGTGTTATATAATATATGTAGGCATCGATGACACCGATTCCAGTGAAGGAATGTGTACTACCTATATAGGTGCTGTGGTCATGGATGAACTTAAAAGTTGTGGTTATAGAGTTTTAGGCTATCCACGATTAATACGCTTAAACCCTTTTGCTAGGTTTAAAACCCGGGGAAATGGAGCAGTATCATTCAAATTACTTATTAAGTCAGAAGATGAATTTGAAACTGCTAAAAATCTTATTATAAATCGGGTTAAAGAATTATCCCACCGCCAGGAGGAGAATACCAACCCCGGAGTAGTCTTCTATAAAGTGAAGACAGATAATCATAACGCATTAATAGATTTACCCAGTGAATTAGAGGACTACGCCCTGAAAACTGTGCAGAACATAGTCACTATTAAAGAAGCGGAAGAATTAGCCGTAAAAATAGGGGCAGAAATACATAAGATCAAAAAAGGACGAGGCATAATAGGAGCCCTAGCTGCTATCGGATGTCCCCTGCCCGACAGTACCTTTGAACTTTTAGCCTACCGGTTACCAGAGAACTACGGTACCAAGAGAAGAATGAACTACGATTCAGTACGGAAGATGGATGAAGAGACCTTTCCCTGCACCTTTGATAACCTAGATGAGGAAGAAGGTTACATTGCCATTGAACCACATACACCCTGCCCCATACTATTCGGTATACGGGGAGAAACACCAGATTGTGTAGATGAAGCACATGCAATGGTTGAACTCTGCGAACCAGTGGAGAAGACGGCGGTTTTTCTGACCAACCAGCACACCGACCAGCACCTTATAGATATTGATCAAATTTCGGACATGGAGAAGTATAAATGCTACATAATCGAAGGCAGGGTTTCTAGAAATCCCTATGTAATTGAGGGAGGTCATGTCATAATGACTTTGCAGGATGATTCGGGGAGTATCGAATGCGCCGCGTATGAACCCACCAAAGGCTTCCGGGAAATATTTAAGGAACTGCGGAAAGGTGACCGTTTAAAAGTTTACGGCGGGATCGGTGATAAGGGAACCCTGAACGTGGAAAAATTCCAGATAATAGAACTGGCCAATGATTATAAAACCATTAACCCTATCTGTGAGTGCGGGAAACGGATGAAATCAGCAGGTAAAGATAAGGGATTTAAATGTAAATGCGGCCGTAAATTGAGAGATGGTGAAAAAGTGCGGGAAGAAGTGGAAAGAAAAATAGAAAAAGGTTTTTACGAAGTTCCACCTTCAGCACGGAGACATCTGAGCAAACCACTGGTTAGATTTAAAATTAACAAGAAGAAAACCAAAAATTTAAGATAATAGAAAATTGAGGATTTAAAATGTTAACATCCCGACTAACTGACTGCATCCTGTCCATCAGATATGATAAACTGCCTGATGAGGTGATCGGTAAAGCAAAAGATTGTTTCACTGATTTTCTGGGTGTAGCTTTAAGGGGTTCAGAAACCAAAAGCGGCCAAATAATTAACAGCCTAGTTCTTGAGGGTGATGAATCAACAGTTTTTTCAACGGAAACATCCGCAGGCCTTAATGATAACCCTTTTAAAACTAATGCAAGGGATGCGGGCCTAGCTAATGGAGTTTTCGCACACTCATTGGACCTTGATGACGGACACAGAATGGCCCAGCTCCATCCAGGGGCATGCGTTATACCAGCAGCTCTGGCGCAATGTGAATCACATAATAGAAGTGGAAAACACCTCATAGAGTCCATTGTTGCAGGTTATCAAGTTGCCATAGTATTAGGCATGCTGATTAACCCGGAACACCGCAATCACGGTTTTCACTCCACCGGGACCTGTGGTACCCTGGGTGCAGCCGCAGCAGCCAGTAAAGCTCTGGATTTAAATAAAAATGAGATAATTAATGCTCTTGGTCTGGCCGGTACCATGGCAGCAGGCCTCCTGGAATCTGATCACTCAGGCTCCATGGGAAAACACCTCCACGCCGGTAAATCAGCACAGTCCGGTGTCTTAGCTGCCCAACTTGCAGAAAAGGGATTCACCGGGGCGGAAACCATATTAGAAGGCAATGAAGGATTAATAAAAGCAATGGCCGGGATTAATCCAGGAAAAGTCAATATAGAAGATTTAATGGATAAGTACCGAATTCTAGAGGTCTACTTTAAAATCTATCCTGTCTGCAGACACCTTCACCCCAGTATAGACGCCATATTAGAGATAGTAAGTGAACATAATATTGGACCTAAAGATGCAAAAGAGATAACTGTAAATACTTATCAGACTGCAGCGGACCATGATAACTACCATCCCGAAAATACAGAATCAATTAGACAGAGCCTACCCGTTTCCCTTAGCTTAGCACTTTTAAATCTAAATAACAAACATGATATCCTTAAAAACTTCGAATATCCCCCTGAAGATAGGGAACTTAATAGAGAAATACAGGAGTTATCACAGAAAATCGTAATTAAAAAAGACGACCACCTAAACAGGAAATACCCATCTTATCGTCCGTCTAAAGTTTCAATACTCACAGATAAAGGTTTAAACGAAAAACAGGTGGATCTACCGCGGGGTGAACCTGAAAAACCTTTAAGCAAAGATGATCTCAATTGGAAGTTCAAAAATTTAAATCCTAAATTGGATATGAAAGTTATAAATATAATACAAAATATTGATTCATACAGTGATGTGAACCATTTCACAGCTGATTTAAACTCATTTTTATAAATTAAATCTAAAGATTAGAAGGAGTTGGATTTCTTTGCAGTCACCAGATTTTCTAAAAACACTGGGAATAAGTAAAGCATACCCTAATGATCATTCCAGAAAGAGATTTCCTGACGGAGCTCAGTACCGTTTTGAGGTACCGGGTATTCAGAAACCAGACACATTATCCTCCCTGCTGGAGGCCGCCCAGGATTATGATGTTACTCTGCATCGGGTAACCCAGACCAGGGGCATAATGTTACTCACCGACCAGGAGATCAAAGAGATGTCCTACCTGGCCAGGGAGGCCAAAATTGAACTCTTTCTGAGTGTGGGGCCAAGGGCTACCTACGACACCAGCGCTTCAGCCCAGACCAAGGAGGGAGCCCGGATTGGTTACCGGCTTCGGGGATATGATAATCTGCACTACGCTGTGGAGGATGTACGGAGAGCTTCCGAATTGGGAGTGCGTGGTATAGTGATCTATGATGAGGGGCTGCTCTGGGTTCTGGGTAAAATGAGAGAACATGGCGAATTACCAGGTAATATGCACTTCAAGGTCTCAGCCCATACCGGTCATGGTAACCCTGCCTCTGCTAAGTTAATGGAAGAGCTTGGGGCTGATTCCTTTAACCCGGTGCGTGATCTGCAGATCAACATGCTGGCCGCCCTTAGAAAAGCGATAAATATCTCCATTGATATTCACACCGAAAACCCCCAATCATCAGGCGGTTTCATTAGACATTATGAAGTGCCAGATATTATAAAGGTAGCTGCCCCCGTGTACCTTAAAACAGGCGGCTCAGTTGCCAGGCACCACGGCTATGAAACCAGTCAAAAGGAAGCTGTAGAGCGTATAAGACAGGTTTCCCTGGTCAGGGATATGATTGAACGATACTACCCTGAAGCAAAGATATCTGATGTTGGAACAGAGAATTTGGCCATTCCTGAAAAACATATGGAATAATAAAAAGGCAGTAAAAATGGACTTAAAGGACCAGATTAAAAATGCAGTTATTGAAGCCAGCACCACCTTCCGGGATGACCAGCTTAAAGCCTACCAAAAGGCCCTGGAAACAGAAAACAACCCCCGGGCATCCTGGATATTGGAACTTTTACTGAAAAATGCAGAGTTAGCAAAAAAAAATAAGACACCCCTGTGTGATGATACCGGCATACCTCATGTGCTGGTGGAGATAGGTAAAGAAGCGTCGTTACCAGCAAATTTCATGGAAGATATCAGGGAAGGTATAAAAAGAGGTTTAAGGGAATTGCCTGGAAGACCCATGGCAGTAAAAGGCAACGCTGTCGAAAGAATAGAACAACGTAAAGGCCTATACAAAGATCCTGGAATGGTAACTCCACCCCCATTTATATTTGATGAGCTTGATCAGGATTACAATCAGGATATTACCAGAATTCATCTGCTTATGCTGGGCGGCGGCCCGGAGATAAGGGCCCGCACGTACCGGGTATTCCACCAGAGAAATCATCAAAACATACTAGATGAAGTATCAAATTATCTGAAAAAAGAATTACCTCAATTGGGCTGTACTCCCTCAATCCCGGCTGTAGGAATTGGAAGAACCCACCTGGAAGCCACTACTTTAATGTTGAGGGCTATGGCTTATGGTAATCTGGATAACCAGACTTATCTAGAGAATAAATTAACGCAAACTTTAAATAGTTTCACGGTAGGTGCTTTAAATATGGGCGGAACAGTAACTGCCCTAGGATCATTAATTAAAATCGGACCTCAGAGAGCCAGCGGTGTCCGAATTCTATCTGTGAGGCCCTGTTGCTGTATGGAGCCGCGAGTGTCCTCTTT
Organism: Methanobacterium sp.; assembly: GCA_028682985.1. Lineage (GTDB taxonomy): Archaea > Methanobacteriota > Methanobacteria > Methanobacteriales > Methanobacteriaceae > Methanobacterium_A. Next base: position 162 of record JAJRAE010000136.1, on the reverse strand, counting down.
TGATTATTATCAATAATAAAAATCTCCCACTGGAGTTGTGTGAATCATGGCTATTAGACCGGAAAATATTGATAGATTACTTAAATTCAGGAACCCGAAATGGAAGACTTCCATAACGAAACTTGAACCCAACAAAATAGTTACCAGAGGTTATTCCCAGGA
>JAJRAE010000199.1 GCA_028682985.1 Methanobacterium sp. | reverse complement strand
TCTGAACTTTTAAAATTTCTCCCGGCAAATTGGAGTTCTTTGTAGGTAATGTACCCATCTAGGGGATCTTGTTGGCCCATAGAAGTAACCTGGGGCTGGGTGAGGTCTACGCTCATCTTCCAATACATCCTCCTCACTCCTCCTGGGGAGGTGTAGGTAAAACCATTATGTGCTGTCTGGGCAAGTTCCTGGGCCCATCTAACATAAATTGGATCTTCAGTAACTGTACCAACCCGGCAGAGGGCGTGCATCCATTTGGTCAGGTAATGGTAGTACTGGCCATCTCTCTCCCACTCCAGTTGTTCATCGAATGGTTCACCAGGAAGGCGTTCATTTAACTTTTTACCTATGCGAATACCACCCATAGTAGGATGTCTCTCACCTTCTTCTTCATTTAAACCACTAATCCACCCTTTACGGGGGTCATCTTCCCGGTAACGGCCTAGAGTGTGGTGTACCTGATCTACTAGTTTTTTAGCTAATTCTATGAAGATTTCATCATCAGATTGATTGTATAATTCTAGATAATTACAGACCGCAAAAGCATCTGTCCATAAATACCGTTTAGTCTGCTTTAATGGTGGTTCCAGGCCGGTTATTGATGCAAATTCATCCATTATTTCTTTCACTATTTGAATTGCCCCTGGATTCATAGCTTTATTTATGTTATTAGGAGATGAAAAAATTTTCAGTTCCCAAAGATTATAAAAAAATTTAGTGAACTAAAACCCTAAAACCAAGTATATCTGGGCGGATGTAAGTATAAAACCCAGAATGGCTCCAGCTATTACCTGATTCAAGGTGTGTCTTTTAAGAATAAGCCTGCTCCACATTATTAATGGTATTAAAACCAGGAATATCAAACCAGGATAACCAAAAACATAGATAAGAAAAGCTACCGGTCCAGCAATACCAACTGAGTGGATGCTGATTTTCCAGAATAAACTGATTACCAGAACCACCAAAGTGTTGGAGAAGTAACAGAACATAAGCAAAGTTATAATTGCCGGTGCAGTCATTAAATACAGCACAACTACACCCATTAAGTAGGATAAAATAATCCATAATAATGGATACAGCCTATCCTCCTTGTTGGGCATGTCTATTTCCAGTTTTTTGTTTTTAACCCAGAGGTAGGCGATTATACTGGGCAGTAAAGCAGCAAAAAACAGGCATACCACGGTAGCCTTGATAAATTCGGATCCAGTAAGGAGATAATAATTCAAGACCAGGAAGATGAATATTGCGATTAAAGGGGCATTTCCAAATGTGGAGATAAAATTTGCCATTTTTTCCTTTAATTTATAATGATTCCAGCTTGACATAGTTGATGTTATCTCCTTTACTTGAAAATTTTTTTATTTGGCCTCTTTATATTTAAGATTTCTGCAATAAAAATGAGTAACTATTATCATTAAGGGTTAAAAAATTGTTAAAATTAGTTAAATATTAATCCCACAAATACAGCTTAAAGCTGTGATTTCCATAACTTTTAGTGCCTACTGCCACATTTTGAGCATCATCCATGTCTCCTGTTGAGATTATAGACGCGCCATTCAGCTGGTTCAGTTCTATAAGTTTATACTTTGCTCCGGGTAAATTCTCATCCAGAAATTCTCGGGCTAGATCTCGGGCTCCGTTTCGATCGCCTTCATTTAATTCCTTTGATATCTCTCCTATTAAGGTCAAATCGGATATTTGGTACTGGGCCATAGCGTCCAGGGTATCCTGGGCCTGATGACTGAGGCGCATTTGCTGGGAAGGTTGGATCAAAGCTCCGTCATTTGAACTGCTCAAGGCCATGATAACTATAAAAACAGGTATAAGTGCCAGAACAGCATCAAGAGTAAATATGAATCCTTTATTGTCCATCAATATCCCATGAAAAGATTTAATATTTTATGTAAATTCTTAATTCATTAATTTTTTACATTATTCATCTAAATTACTTATTTTTCTCTTATCATGTTTACAATTGCTTCCTTTTTCTGAATAGCTTCCTGGGCGGTTTTTTCGGTTTTTTCTTTCATGGCCTGGAAGTCTTCTGGCTGGGTGTCTCCTACTATCTTCTTGATCTTGGTATAGGCAGCTTCTCTGAAAAGGGGTATGAGTTCCTGTTCCTTGCCATCCTTCACCAGGCGAGATTTTCCCTGGTCATCAACTTCACCGATCACTTCCGTGCGTACCCCTACATCAGTGATGGCCTTTATTATTTTCTGGGCCTTATCTTGTGGGGTTATAATCATGAGTGAATCAACAGAAACACCTAAGGGATCTATGTCTAGTTTCTCCAGCATATCCAGGACAGTGGGGTTAATAAGGCCTCGTATCCTGTCTTCATAGAATTTCAGGCCCAGACCGGTGGTACGTGATATTTCATGGGCATCACCGCGCAAACCCCCGTTAGTTACGTCAGTCATGGCATGAACGTCCTGGATCAGTCCGGAATCAAAGATGGCTTCAGAGGCTTTTATGAAGTTTATGTCCATGGTCTCCCATACCACATCAAACAATCCGTGGTACAGGGCGGTGGTTG
>JAJRAE010000111.1 GCA_028682985.1 Methanobacterium sp. | reverse complement strand
CTTTAGTTTAGCAGGATTTATGCGAGGTACTGAAATTGGTTAAAGCCAGAATATTGGTGCAGGGAATAGTGCAAGGAGTGGGTTTCAGGCCTACAGTTTACAGAATTGCTAATTGGTTGGAACTGAATGGATATGTAAGAAACTTGGGAAACATAGTAGAAATTGTGTTAGAAGGCAGTATATCTGATATAAAAGGGTTCCAAAATTGTTTAGAGAATAATAAGCCGCCCATATCAAAAATAAATTCCATGGAGATTGAGTGGATTGATGATGAAACTCCTTTCTCAGACTTTACTATCCTGGAAAGCTCCTCAAATTTCTCTGGCTCTTCAGTTATACCTCCTGATGTGGCGACCTGCGATAACTGTCTGAAAGAAGTTAACACCCCACATGATAGAAGATTTAGTTATCCTTTCACCGCCTGTACTGACTGCGGACCAAGATTTACTGTAATAAACAGCGTGCCATACGATCGGGAGCGGACCTCTATGTACGAATTTCCACTCTGTCCGGATTGTCTTGATGAGTATAAGGATCCTGAAAATCGTCGTTATCATGCTGAGGCAACCTGCTGTCCAGTATGTGGACCTTCCGTTTACCTGTACAAAGATGGTGTCTTGGAGAGTAAGGATCCCATAAAAGATGCTGTTAAATTAATTGATGAAGGTCAAATACTGGCAGTTAAGGGTATTGGTGGGACTCATCTGGTGTCCCGAACTACTGCTGATGATACGGTTAAAGAACTCAGAAGCAGATTGGGAAGGTTTAATCAGCCGTTTGCTTGTATGTCTCCCCATTTAGATATTATTAAATCCTTTGCAGAAGTATCAAATAAGGAAGAGAAAATTCTGGAATCTAGAAACCGACCCATAGTTGTTTTAAATAAAAACAGGGACTATTATTTGTCTTCCCAGGTGGCTCCTGATCTACATAATCTGGGCATTATGCTACCCTACTCAGCATTACATCACATGCTCTTTAAGTATTCTGATGAGCCCGCCTACATCATGACCTCCGCCAACATGCCAGGTGAGCCCATGCTAATAGAAAACCGGGAAATATTAGGTAAATTGGAGGGTGTGGCTGATTATTATCTTCTTCATAACCGGGAAATAGTGAACCGATGTGATGATTCTGTTGTAAGGTTCCGGGGAGATGATCTGGCTTTTATAAGACGTTCTCGGGGTTATGTTCCTGAACCCTATGATTTCTCCCGTTTGAAAAGTGATTTGAAGGTATTGACACTTGGTCCTGAAATCGATGTTACCTTTTCTCTTCTTAAAGAAGGTAAGTGTTACGTTTCTCAGCACATCGGTGATACCACCAAATATGAAACCTTTAAATATTTAAAGAATGCTGTGGAATATCTTTTAAGTATTACCCGGACAGATATGGTGGATTTAGTGGCTTGTGATTTGCATCCCATGTTTTTCACAACTAAGTTAGCCCAGGAGTTCAGTGAAAAATATGATTGTGATGTTGTGATGGTTCAGCATCATTACGCTCATGCCGCCTCCCTGGCCATTGATAATGATGTTGATGAGTATGTGTGCATCGCAGCTGATGGTGTGGGATATGGTGAGGATGGAACTGCTTGGGGTGGTGAAATTCTCCACTATCAGGGTTCTGAATATAAGCGAACTGCCAGTTTAATGCCCCAGAAGATGGTGGGTGGGGATATCACCACCCGCTATCCGGCCCGTATGATTATGAGCATGCTTTATGATCATATGGACCATGAAGACCTGTCTAATTTGATGATGGATAATTATTTATCCTATTTCAAACATGGGGAGAAAGAAATTGACTTAGTTTCCAGACAGCTTGCTAGAAATTTCAACATCTCAACCACCACCAGCACTGGTCGGGTGTTGGATGCCTTATCCACACTCCTACATATCTGTGGAGAAAGAACTTATGAAGGGGAATGTGCTATGAAGCTGGAATCGGTAGCTCGAAAAGGAATGAAAAGCCTTGAAATACCCGTTAACATTAAAAAACATCAGGGAATGGATGTTTTAGATACTTCCTCCATTCTTTTATCTGCCCGGGATCATCTGCAACAGTCTGAAAACGTAAGTGATGTTGCTTTGGCTGGTCAAAAAGCTGTTTCTAAGGGTCTAGCCCAATTAGCAATTAAAACCGCAGATGAAAAAGGAATTAACATAATAGGCGGTTCTGGAGGAGTTTTTTATAATGAAGCAATAAGTTTAACCATTAAAGATGAGGTTGAATCTGCTGGCTACCGTTTTATACAGCATAAAAATAGTTGCGCCGGTGACGGTTCTGTTTCAATAGGACAGGCTGCTGTAGCGGCGCTTAAGTATAAATGAATCTTGTAATTAAACGTTCTAATAATTACAAAATAAATTTTTAGTTGATAATACTATTATTCATCAGCTATAACTGGTAAATTCAAGGTTCGTTTTTTTAAGGCTTTTTTTCTTTCATTTATTTTTTTTAGTAGTTCTTTTGCATGAGCGGTGGCTTTATCATATTCTTCTATTAGATTTTCCAGTTCTAACTCCACCTCTTCACCCATACGGGACCTTTCTTCCAGTCTCTGTAGTTCTTGGAACTGATGGCCGGGTACTTTAACTCTTAATATACCTTGACTTATGAATATCTGAAATTCAATATTTCTGGAAATTCCATAGTATTTTCGGGGTCTTCCTCTGTTTATCTTTTGGAATGTGGAATTCAGTAATCCTACTTCTTCCATAGCCCTTAGATGCTCGATGATGGCTTTTTGACCTACTTCCAGTTCTCGGGATATTTGGCTGACAAATCGTGGCTCATCCCTTAGAAAGTCCAGAATGTCTCTCCTGGTTTTACACCCCATTACATCGAGTATTTCTTCTAAATCCATTCTATCACTTTCAGGGTTTTATTTTTAGGTCTAATAAAAATTATTAAATTTTTTAATTTTTTTATTTTTTAATAAATGCTTTGATTTATTCTCTCAGCTTATCTTTAATGAATATTATATTCGAAAGGTTTATATAACCTTTAGTAACTATAATAATCTTAAGGTTTATATAACTTTTGGTAACTATAATAACTAATCTCGAATTCATTATATAACCTGGGGTTATTAAACTTAAATTTAGTTACCAAGTATTCATCCCACTTAAAAGGTGAATAAATGACTGATGCATCACAACCCAAGAAAAAAGAAAAAAAAGATTTAGAGGCCCAAGTTGAAGAAAAGGAATTTGAGTTAGCTGAAATCAAGAAAACAATGGAAGAAAGAGAAAAAACCATTGAAGAACAGCAGGAGAAAATAGAAGAGTATTTTTCCCAACTTCAAAGAATGCAGGCGGATTTTGAAAACTACAAAAAAAGATCCGAGAAAGATTTAAAGGAATACATCCGATACGCTAACGAAAATCTCATTTTAAAACTATTAGATACCTATGAAGATCTCAGAAGGGCTCTAGAATCAGAAAAACCAGAAACTCTCCAGGAAGGAGTGGAATTAATATATAAAAAACTGAGTGACACCCTGGAAGGAGAAGGACTCCAGGAAATATGCGCAGAAGGAGAAAAATTCGACCCCTTCAAACACGAAGCCCTGATGGTGGAAGACCATAAGGACTATGAAAATGGAACAGTTATAAAAGAGCTTGGAAAGGGCTACACCCTGGATTCCAAGGTAATAAAATATTCAAAAGTTAAAGTTTGCAAAAAAAGGTGATAAAAGATGGCTAAAAAAGAAAAAATAATTGGAATAGATTTAGGAACAAGTAACTCTGCAGCAGCAGCATTTATCGGTGGAAAACCAACCATAATACCCAGCGCAGAAGGTGCCACCCAGTACGGGAAATCCTTCCCCAGCTACGTGGCCTTCACCGAGGACGGTCAGAAATTAGTGGGAGAACCAGCTAGAAGACAGGCTGTAACCAACCCAGAACACACCATAACTGCCATAAAAAGACATATGGGAACCAGTCACAAGGTAGATGTTATAGGCAAACAGTACACCCCACAGGAAATATCTGCATTCATTCTACAGAAAATTAAAAAAGACGCGGAGGCATTCCTGGGTGAAGAAGTTAAAAAAGCAGTTATAACAGTACCTGCCTACTTCGATGATAACCAGAGAACCGCAACCAAGGACGCTGGAACTATAGCTGGATTAGAAGTGGTAAGACTGGTGAATGAACCCACCGCAGCCAGCCTGGCCTATGGAATTGATAAAGAAACAGATGAAGAACTGGAAATCCTGGTATTCGATTTCGGTGGAGGTACACTGGACGTAACCATCATGGAATTTGGTGGGGGTGTATTTGAAGTTAAATCCACCAGCGGAGACACTAAACTGGGTGGAACCGATATGGACGCTGTGGTAATGAAATACCTGGCAGAACAGTTCAAAATGGAAACTGGAGTGGATATTATGAACGATGACCAGGCCGTTCAGAGACTGCGGGAAGCAGCTGAAAAAGCAAAAATAGAGCTATCCACTACCTTAAAAGCCGACATAAACCTGCCATTTATAACCGCCACCCAGGACGGACCCAAACATCTTACACAGACTTTAACCAGGGCGAAACTGGAAGAACTGGTAGATCCAATCATCAAGAAGTGTTCTGGACCAATGGAACAGTCCATAGCTGATGCTAAAATGACTAAAAATGATGTTAATAAAATTATACTGGTGGGAGGACCAACCAGAATGCCCATAGTCCAGAAATTTGTGGAAGACTACATTGGAAAACCAGCAGAAAGAGGAATAGACCCCATGGAATGTGTGGCTGTTGGGGCAGCAATCCAGGGAGGAGTCCTAGCCGGGGAAATAAAAGACCTGGTTTTACTGGATGTAACACCACTTTCTTTAGGTATTGAAACACTGGGAGGAGTGTTCACCAAACTGATTGACCGAAACACCACCATACCCACTAAGAAGAGCCAGGTGTTCACTACCGCTGCAGATAATCAGACGTCTGTGGATATCCACGTTTTGCAGGGTGAAAGATCAATGGCCAGTGGAAACACCACCCTGGGAAGATTCCAGTTGATTGGAATACCACCAGCACCCCGGGGTATGCCCCAGATAGAGGTTTCCTTCGATATAGATGCCAACGGTATTATGAACGTGTCTGCTAAGGACATGGGAACTGGTAAGGAACAGAAAGTCACCATAACCGCCCCTAATAAGCTCTCCAAGGATGAAATTGACCAAAAAGTGCATGAAGCAGAAGCACACGCAGATGAGGATAAGAAGAAACAGGAAGAAATAGAAATCAGGAACAACGCTGATTCCATGATATATACCTCAGAGAAGACACTGGAAGAACTGGGAGACAAAGTAAATCCTGATCAAAAATCCAAAATAGAAGAACTGGTTAAAGAACTGAGAGAAATAATTGGTGGTGATGACCTTGAGTCCATTAAAAGCAAAACTGAAGAGCTAACCAAAGCTGTGCAGGAAGTTGGTGCAGCCATATACCAACAGGCTCAGCAGGAACAGGCCCAACAACAGGCTCAGCAGGAAGACCAGAGTCAACAGTCTACTGGAAAGTCAACAGATGGTGATGATACCGTGGATGCTGATTACGAAGTTAAAAAATAATTTTAAAGAATTTGTAGGGGAATTTTTATTTTTATCCCCATAAATTTTATTTACTAAAAAAGTTTTTAAACCTAATAATTACTATAAATATTTTAAAAACCAATGGTTATTTAATAATTGTTCTTATTTTATGAGATTATTTTAATAAAGATAATGAAGGTAAAGATTATATGGCAGAAAAGCGTGATTACTACGAAGTTCTCGGAGTAGAAAAAGGTTCTGATAAGAAAGAAATAAAAAAGGCCTATCGTAAACTGGCCATGCAGTACCATCCAGATGTGAGTGAAGATCCAGAGAGTGCTGAGAAGTTCAAGGAAATCAGCGAAGCCTATGCAGTGCTCTCCGATGAAGAGAAAAGAAACACCTATGACCAGTATGGACATGCTGGAATGGGCGGTTTCTCCCAGGAGGACATCTTCAACAACATAAACTTCGAAGACATCTTCAGAGGATTCGGATTTGGAGGTGGTTCTGGAGGTGGAGGGGCTGGTTTTGAAAACATATTCGACCTTTTCGGTTTTGGAGGGAGTAGAAGAAATGGACCACGCCAAGGAGATGACATCGGCTATCAAATGGAAATCACTTTAGAAGAAGCAGCCCAGGGAATGGAAAGAGACATTGAAGTATCCCATAAAAAGACCTGCCCCCGTTGCGAAGGTTCCAAAGCCGAGCCTGGTACAGAAAGTAGGGTATGTCCACAATGTGGTGGAAGTGGACAGGTTAGACAGGTGAACAACACTCCCCTGGGACAGTTCGCCACCATAAGGCCCTGCAATGCCTGCCATGGAGAAGGTAAAATAGTTGACACACCCTGTACTGAATGCCATGGTAAAGGGATTATTAAACAGACCAACACCATACATATCAAAATCCCCGCCGGTGTGGAGGACGACAGCCGTCTTCGCGTGCCTGGTGAAGGTGATATAGGGGAAAGGGGAGGCCCGCCTGGAGACCTATATATATTAATTCATGTGAAAGAACATCCCTTGTTTAAGAGGGAGGGTTCTGATTTAAAATATCAGATGCCAATCAGCTTTGTGCAGGCTTCACTGGGCGATACGGTGGAAATCCCAACCCTTGATGGTGCGGTGGATCTTAAGATTCCTTCCGGGACCCAGAGCGGAACATCATTTCGAGTGAAAGGTCATGGCATGCCCCACATGCGATGGACTGGTAAAGGCAACCTCTATGTTAAAGTTAAAGTGGTAACTCCTAAAAAATTAAGTGCTAAGCAAAAAGAGTTACTAATGGAATTTGCTGATGTTAGTGGTGAGGAAATATATTCCCAGGATAAAGGATTCTTTGATAAGATGAAAGATGCTATCGGACATTGAAAACTAAAAATTTTTCATAAAATTGATTATTTATTATTTTCAAAAAAAGGGAGGGGGGTTGGCATGCCGAGAGTAACCCACCTTCTGTTCTGGCAGCATTCATCTTTGCGGACTACCTCTGCTTCATACAGGATTCATCAGCAGTATTTGTCCTTGCATCCCGTGGAATGGCCGTTTCACCGATATTTCCTATGTCCATCTGCTTAATGCTTCATGTTCATCCATAAGGAAAACATGTCGTTTCTGCTCCATTGTCCTGCTTCTCAGCAGATGCCTTATGGCATCACGGTTCTGTATGATGGGTGGAGTTTCCTCAGTTTAAATTACAAATAATTTGTAAAAACCGGTAGCTGCCCTTCGGCTTGCCAGTATACCCAAAAATTAAAGAAATAGCGGGGCCTAGATTTGAACTAGGGCTCTCGGGGTTATGAGCCCCGCGGGATCACCAGACTACCCCACCCCGCTCTTTATGATTCTTACCCTTCAGGGTATATAAAGATTTGCATGAAATAAAATAAAAATAGCAAAAATATTCATTATTTTTTAATGATTTCCGCTGGTTTTTCCAGATTGGAGAGTCTTCCTTCTATATCTTCCAGTTTTTTATTGGTGTTACTGCGATATTCTTTGAATCGTTTCTCCAGGTCATCTACACTGGTTGATACTTCCTCAAATCTGGTTTCAAGTTTGGATAGATCAGTTTTAGTGGCCAGCTCCCAGTCTTTTATTAGCTGGTCGCTTTGATCATTTAAAAATAACTCAATACG